>JANNYY010000642.1:0-12318 GCA_031410355.1 Chitinophagaceae bacterium
CCCTGTTTAATTTCATTTATCTGTTGCTCCCACATTAAACAAATTTCAATTTTCTAATTTCAAATACCAAATTAATTAAGTTTACAACTTTGCCAAAGTTTAAAACTTTGGCAAAGTTTGCCATGCTTATTGTTTCTTTGCAGGATGAACATCTCGGTTGTTATCATCACTAAAAATGAAGCACATATTATTGCCAATACTTTGCAGAGTTTGCAGGCTGTTACCAATGATATTGTTATTGTTGATAGTGGCAGCACCGATGAAACGGTGGCCATTTGCAAAAAATTTAAGGCTACTGTAATTGAAACAGATTGGGGCGGTTATGGAATAAACAAAAACAAAGGCATTGAAGCGGCGAACCACGATTGGATTTTAAGCCTGGATGCAGATGAAGCTATCGATGCTGAATTGGGGCAAAGCATTTTGCAGCTTGCATTAGCTAATCATGATGAGGTATTCAACATCCGCTTTAAAAACTTCTTTTGTAACAAGTGGATTCGGTTTGGCGAATGGGGATTCGATTGGCATATACGGCTCTTTAACCGCAAGAAAGTGCATTGGAATAATGCCGCTGTACATGAAAACCTGGTGTTTCCGGATGGAGTTGTGGTAACAAAACTAAAAGGGAATATTTTACATTACACGGTACAAAACCTGCAGGAGTATAATGCGAAAACAGATTATTATGCCCGGATGAATGCAAAGAAATATTTTATGGCAGATAAAAAGCCGGACTTTTTTAAGCAATATTTTTCGCCGGTCTTCGCATTTATACAGCATTATATTTTCCGCCTGGGTTTTTTGGATGGTGCCCCCGGCTTCATCATTGCCAAGACAACGGCACGGTACACATTTTTAAAATACCGGTATCTTACAGAGATGAATAAAAGTAAACCTGTGTAGCCAGTCAGGCTGAGGGACGAAGCATCTCAATAAAATATAAAATCTGTTAATTAAGAAGGAGATGCTTCGTGCCTCAGCATGACAGCATGTTAATCACTTACCGTATAATAATTTTTTGCGTAATTAACTTTTCTCTATCCTGTATAGCAGATAAAATATACACACCCGAAGACAATGCTGGTAATTCTACCATCAAAGTATTGCTATTGATTGTACATGTTTTTTTAAATACAAATGTTCCATCACTATTAACCAGTTGAATATCCAAAGTACCGGTAACACTGTTTTTAAACTGCAGGTTTACCCTTTCCCCTTTACTGATTATTGTTGGATAAATTGATACCCTATCATTCGTATTTTTAATTACAATGGTACCTGAATAATTAATGCGGTTGTATTCGTCAGTAATTTTAAGGCGATACCAGGATGTTCCTTTTAATGGTTGGTTATCAGTAAAATTATAGCTGTGGCTGTTTTGATGAACAGAAGATACACTGCCAATGGATATAAAATTCCTGTTGTTGTTACTGCGTTGTATTTGATAGGTTGTTACGTTCTCATTATCGGAAGATTGCCATTGCAGCTTTACTTTATCAGCAAACAATTCACCATTGAACCAGTTTAATTTTACCGGTAAAGGAATGGAGTTCATACCATGTGCTCCCTGCAAATAAGCAGGCGGGTAACGCCATGGCCCGTAAACCTGGCCGGTTATGGCAGTGGCTTTATCATACTCCACCCTTACCCTTATTTTATTTTGCCGCCCCAGTTTTTGTACATTATATTTCAGCTCAATGCCTGCAATGCCAAGATCAGTATAAGATCCTTTACCCAACCAGGCCGTACTGTTGGTAATTGGATTACCGCTGAATGCCTGTCCCTGTGTTTTTACTTCCCATACTAATTTGCCTTTCACTCTTCCCAATGGAGATTTAGTAAACAGGCCGGCACCAAATAAGTTAGGTACAAGTATATTACTTCTGTTTATTGGTGTGCTCAGGTCGGTATTGTACAGCTTAAGATTATGGCGTAACCCGGTATTGTTATTACCGTAATAAATGAAGGCAGCACCTTTTAATCCACCATAATAAGGGGCTCCGCCGATCACCTCGCTGTAACCATCTCCATTTACATCTCCTGCCGATGCTACACTGTTACCTAATAAAGAGGTAGCTACATTACTTTCAACATACCAGCTGCTGCTTGCAGTTAAACCGCTTGATGATCCATAATAAGCATACATAGCCCCTTCCCTTGACTGGCCATTTGAAATCTCTCTTGCACCTACAATCACATCACTATAACCATCGCCATTTACATCACCTGCCGAACTTGCACTATAACCAAAGAATGAACTTGCAGTATTGTTTTCTGCAGTCCAGTTGGCTGTAGCAGAAAGCCCTGTTGAAGAACCGTAATACACAAAGACGGCACCCTCATCGGTTGTTGGGTTATCATATAAATATGCTCCTACTATTGCATCAGAATAACCATCACCATTTACATCACCTGCGGAAGCAACAGAAATTCCAAATTGTGCATTTAGCTGGCCTCCTCTGGCAGTCCAGTTTGGGGTAAGGGACAGGCCGGTAGCAGAACCATAATAAGCAAAAGCCTGGCCTTCATCTGCAAATACGATATCATAAGTATGCGCTCCCACAATAACATCACTAAACCCATCTCCATTTACATCCCCCAGGCTTGCAACTGAGACCCCATAAAATGCTCCAACCTGATCACTTTCAACAGACCAATTAGCTGTGGCAGCGGGTATCGTGGATGTTCCATAAAAAACATAAACTTTCCCTTCGTTAGCTTGCCCTCCACTGTATTGCTGCGCCCCGATAATGAAGTCGCCATAACCATCCCCATTCACATCTCCGGCAGCGGCAAGGCTGGCGCCTAATACCGAGGTTGCTACATTATTTTCGAAATTCCACGCTGCAGAAACAGCAAGCCCACCGGCGGACCCGTAATAAAGATAAGCCCTGCCTTCCTGCGACTGCCCGTTGGTATATCCATAAGCCCCAACAAGTACATCTCCATAACCATCTCCATTTACATCTCCTGCGGCGGCCACAGCCCGGCCAAAATATTCATTGCCCATTATACCCACAGCCGTCCATGAAGCAGTAGTAGATAAGCCGGTTGCTGACCCCATGTATAAAAAAGCTTTGCCATTGTCTGTAAACCCCTGGTCGTATATATATGCTCCAACCACTACATCAGAAAATCCATCGCTGTTTACATCGCCTGCGCTGGCCACACTTAAACCGTAATTGGCTCCACCTTGTGCTTCCAATACCTGCCAGTTGCTGGTTGTTTTTAATCCATCGGGCCCGCCGTGGTAAACAAAGGCTGCGCCTTCATCAGATTGTCCGTTATCGAAAAGAAATGCCCCCACAATAATATCACTATATCCATCTCCATTAACATCCCCAGCGCTGGCAACGGAAGTGCCAAAATAAGAATTGGCCTGGTTGGACTCTACCATGGCAGCAGACGTAGTACTGATACCGGTCTGGGAGCCATGATATATAAAGGCTGCGCCTTCATCAGATTGTCCATTATCGAAAAGACTAACACCCACAATAATATCACTATACCCATCTCCATTAACATCACCGGCAGAGGCCACAGACAAGCCCATTTGTGCGCTAATTTGATTGGATTCTATCAAGGCTGACATTGTAGTACTGATACCCGTAGCGGAGCCAAGGTATACAAAAGCTGCCCCTTCATTGATTTCTCCATTATCATATAATGGAGAACCTACAATTACGTCACTATAACCATCTCCGTTAACATCTCCCGCACTGGCAACTCCACGAATCCGGGCATCTGCCTGATTAGTTTCTACCATAGCAGCAGGCGTGGTAATAATACCTGTAGAGGAGCCATGATAAATAAAAGCGGCTCCTTCATCAAGTTCACCGTTATCGTAATCTTCGGCTCCCACAATCACATCACTATACCCATCCCCATTAACATCCCCAGCACTGGCAACGGAAATGCCATAAAAGGCACTTGTTTGATTGGATTCTACCATGGCAGCTGCCGTGGTACTGATACCTGTAACAGAACCATGATATACAAAAAAAGCCCCCTCATTAGATTGTCCATTACTAAATTGAGGAGCTCCCACAATAATATCACTGTACCCATCGCCATTTACGTTCCCTGCTGAAGCAACAGAATAACCAAACTTTGCACCTGCCTGGTTTGATTCCACCATGGCTGCCGCTATAGTGCTGATACCTGTGGCAGAGCCATGATATACAAAAGCTGCTCCCTCATCGGTTTGCCCATTATCGAAATAAAAAGAACCAACAATAACATCACTAAATCCATCTCCATTAACATCCCCGGCACTGGAGACGGCAGCACCAAATTCTGAATTTGCCTGGTTGGATTCTACCATGGCAGCAAGCGTGGCGCTGATACCTGTCGCCGAGCCATGATATACAAAAGCTGCCCCTTCATCTGTTTGCCCGTTATCAAAGAACTCAGCTCCTACAATAATATCACTGTACCCATCTCCATTAACATCCCCGGCGCTGGCAACAGAATAACCCATATCGGCATTTATCTGGTTGGATTCTACCATAGCCGAAGTAGTACTCAAGGGATCAATGGTAATTGGATAAACTACATCCGCAGTATTCACTTCAATTTCAAAAGCATCATGTTTTTTATTTACTACAAATCTTGCAACCAGTTCTTTATTATTTGCATCCCAAACTTTTAAACTGTTGTAGGTAATTTTTTTGGAGAGTTCATCAGCTTCCCGTTTTGCAAAGTGCAATTCTTTATCATGCACTTTATTAATGTACCAGCCCTTATTTGTTTGTAGTTTGATGTTTATGGTTTGTGGTTTAGAAGCAGGTTCTTTTTGTATGATAAAATTCTGCCTTACGCCTTCTTTGCTGTTGATATATTCAGTTGAAAAATTATGGTTGTTAAAAATAATTTTGTTGGAGCTGATTACAGGTAAATCATTATGCCCTGGTTGTGCAACCAGTTTTTTATCAGCATACATGCCAAAAAGGCTCATTGTTAATATCCAGTCCAGTTCTTCATTACGGGATTGCAGCGTAAAACTATTACAGGTGAAAGAAGCACTTAATTGCTGCTGCCGGTTTGGAGCAACATACAGTCCGGTCTTATTATCTTTCTTTATTTCATACTCATTTGCCTCAATATTTTTTACCACATCGGCATACCAGTTGCTTTGTTTTAAGGCAGCCGTGTCAACAATATTACTTTTTTTATTCGTTTCCCAAAACGGGCTTACAGTTGCTGATTTTTTTTTGTTTGGATGATTTGTTTTTGCAAAATCAAAAACAGGGATTGGTAATTTTGATTTATGTAAAGTGGAAAGATCATGGATAATAATGCATGAAAAAAGAATAATGCCAGACAATAATAATTTCCGGTACATAAGAGCAGTTTAAATGAAAAAAGCAATACCCGGTTATTTAATAGCGTAACAGCAACCCTGGCCGTACTAAATTTGAACTTTAAAGTTAACCTATTAAGTGGAAAAAAATTCCAGGAACTTGGTATAAATACATGAAAAACCCTCTGTCGGATAGGTTTATGTATGTGTTCAATTATCTTTGTAATTGATTTGACCAACTTCATCCCCATATTTCCGCTTGGCATTGTAGTTTACCCCGGTGAGCAGCTTAACCTGCATATTTTTGAACCAAGGTATAAACAACTTATAAATGAAAGTTTTATAACAAAAAAACCGTTTGGTATCCCTGCTGTAATAAATGATAAAATAAATGAAATGGGTACACTGGTGCAGGTAAAAGAAATAAGCCAGGTTTATGATGATGGAAAAATGGATATTAAAACAGAAGGCCTGCAGGTTTTCCGGATGCTGGAAATAATAAATGAATTGCCCGAAAAGTTATACAGCGGTGCCATAGTAAACTATCCCGATAACGATGAAAGGGGCAACAGGACTTTGATGAATGGGATTGTAAAAGGGATTAAAGAATTACACAAGTTGCTTAAAATTGAAAAGAAATTTTTAAAGCCTGATGAAGAATTATGGAGTTACGATGTGGCACATCATGCAGGCATGTCGCTGCAGGAAGAATATGAATTGTTGGAATTGTTGCATGAATCGCAACGGCAGGAATATTTAAAACGCCATCTTACCAAAGTGATACCTGTATTGGCCGAAATGGAAATGCTGAAAGAAAAAGTAAAACTTAACGGGCACTTTAAGAATTTGAAAGGATTGGATTGAGTTTAGAAGTTTAGGAGGTTAGAAAGTTTAGAAGTTTAGTTCAGCGCAGATATGCTAAACTTCCTAAACGCTAAACTCCTATACTCCTAAACTCTTAAACTTTCTAAACCTCTAAACCCTAAACTTCTAAACTAATTTAAATGACAAAAACCATCTGCTTCGATTTTGGAAACACCCGTTTAAAAGCGGCTGTATTTGAAAATGAAAATTTTGCTGAAGAAATTGTTTTGTCCAATGATGAAACAATAACCATAAAAAATTTATTGGCTGCTCATCAACCGCAGAAAACAATTTTATCTTCTGTAATTGAGCACAATGCCGAAATTGAAGACCTGCTGGCAGCTAAAACTATTTTTCACAAACTTTCTCATCTTACTAAAGCAAATTTTACAACACCTGTGGGCAAGCCCGAAACAATTGGCGCCGACAGGTTAGCGCTTTGCGCAGCAGCCGTTCATTTTTATCCCCAAAAAAATAACCTGGTGGTTGCACTGGGCAGTTGCATCACGTACAATTTTATAAATCAATACAACGAGTTTATTGGTGGCAGCATTTCGCCTGGTATGGAAATGCGGTTTAAAGCCATGCAGGTTTTTACGGCAAAACTGCCTTTGGTGCAAAAAGACTGGAATTTTCCCTTAATTGGTTACGATACAAAAACAAATTTACAAAGCGGTGTTATTGCCGGAATTACCTATGAAATAGACGGTTTCATAGCTGAATACGCCCTAAAATATGGCAACTTTAACGTGGTTTTAACCGGGGGCGATACAAGCTATTTTGCGGGGCAGCTTAAAAACAAGATATTTGCCGACCCTTATTTTTTATTTAAAGGATTATATGCGCTCAGTGAAACTAACAATGGCTAAATTTTTAATCGTACTTTTTGTGGCTTGTGGCTTGCAAATGAGTGCATCTGCACAGGAAAATTCTCCTTATTCAAGATATGGCCTGGGCGACCTTACGCCAAACCAGAATGTTTTTTCAAGGGGCATGGGCGGTATTGCTGCCGGCGTTGCCGATAACAGGAGCGTTAATTTTACAAATCCTGCTTCTCTTACACTTATCAACAATACAATTTTTGATGTGGGCACCGAAATAGATTACCGTATTTTAAAAAGCACCACCCCGGCAAAAAAATTCACTTCTGCAAACACGTATGTTTCGTACCTGCAGATAGCTTTTCCGTTAACCACGCCAAAAATGGCAAAAAAGCATATACTGTGGGCAATGAGTTTTGGATTAAAGCCAGTTTCCAAGATCAATTATAAGATTGAAAAAAACGAAAGGCTGAGTGGCATTGACAGTTTAAATACATTGTATGAAGGAACGGGCGGTGCTAACCAGGTTTTTATAGGCACCGGGTTAAGATATAATAAATTCAGTTTAGGAATTAATGCCGGTTATATGTTTGGCAGTAAAGACTACAGCACAATATTAACTTTCCTTAACGACAGTAATTTTTATTACCGCTCTAACTCAGCCACCAAAACCACCTTTGGCAATTTTTTTATAAATGGCGGCCTCCAATACGATATTGTACTTAAGAAAGATGCAAAAACGGGTAACCCGGTGAAAAGTTTAAGATTAGGTGTATATGGTAATCTTCAGCAGAAATTAAATGCTAAAAGCGACATAACAAGAGAAACGATCTTTTATGACCAGAACGGCAGCCATTACCGTTTAGATAGTGTGTATGAACAAAATGTAAAAGGATCTATTAAATATCCTGCCAGGGTTAGTTTTGGTGGAGTTTACGAAGATGATCACTGGATGCTTGGTGCCGATTTTGATTATGGCAATTGGGCCACTTACCGGTATTTGGGCCAGACCGACCAGGTGCAAAATAACTGGACCTTCAGGGCCGGAACACAATATTTTCCTGCAAAAGTAAATACGCCGGTAAAAAAATATTTTCAGTTTGTAAAATACAGGGCCGGCTTTTATTACGGGTCAGATTATATCAATACCAATAAAAACAGGGCCGAGTATGGCTTTACGCTTGGAACCGGTATGCCGTTAACAACATTAAAACGCATCAGTTACACAGGCGAGTATGTGGTATTAAATACCGCATTAGAAATTGGCAGCCGCGGTAATAAACAAACCAACCTGCGTGAAAACGTGGTAAGGTTTAGTATTGGCGTATCTATGAATGCCCGCTGGTTTCAAAAGCCTAAATACAATTAATGTATTTTATTTAATACCTACAATTATTTTTTCATGGCAAGAAGAGTTTATTTTCTCCCGGTACTTGCCTTTCTTTTTTTAACTGCAGTTTTATCTTCCTGCGGAAACAGCGATGTAGAAGTAAGCAACTACAACAGCAAAAGCCTTGGAGTTGAAGAAATTAAAAATGCTGATATCAATTACACACTGGGTGGTAAGCCAAAGGCAAAACTGTTGTCTCCACTAATGCTTAGGGTGCAGGACATGAGTCCTTACGTAGAATTTCCGAAAAAACTGCACGTTGATTTTTTTAATGAAAAAGGAGAAGTGGAAAGCCGGCTGGATGCCCTGTATGGAAAATATTTTGACCTGGAAAGTAAAGTGTTTTTAAAAGACAGCGTAAAAGTTATTAATGTAAAAGGCGATACCTTGTATTGTGATGAATTGTGGTGGGACAGAAACAGAAAGGATAATGAGTTTTATACCGAATTACCTGTTCGTATAAGAACCAGAACACAAATTATTGATGGTGTGGGAATGGAAGCCAGACAGGATTTTAAGGGGTATCATATAAAAAAAGTCACGGGTATTATCAATGTTCCCAATTCGCAGTTTCCTGCCGATTAAGTTTTTTTAAAACAAATCAGCCTTAGGTTTGTTACTTATTGCTTCATCGTTTTTTCCGGTAATTTAAATTTAATGAAGCCGAAAATAAGCGAATCAGTATCTTTATCTGCTACAAAAAATATACACCAGCATGGAATATCGCCGTTTAGGAAGATCGGGTTTACAATTAAGTGTTTTATCTTTTGGAAGCTGGGTAAGCTTCAGCAAACAGATCAATGATAAGGTGGCTGATGAACTGATGGGAATTGCTTATGATAAAGGCATCAATTTTTTTGATAATGCCGAAGTGTATGCTTTGGGCGAAAGTGAAAAAATGATGGGCCGGGTTTTGAAAAAGAAAAAATGGGACCGTACTTCATACACTGTTTCTTCAAAAGCTTTTTGGGGATGGCGGGGGAAAAACAACAAACCCAATCAAACAGGCAACAGCCGCAAACACTTGCTGGAAGCCTGTGACGAAGCTTTACAAAGATTACAGGTAGCTTATCTTGACCTGTTTTTTTGTCACCGCCCCGATAAAAACACACCCATCGAAGAAACGGTTTGGGCAATGAACCACCTTATTCAAGGTGGTAAAATAATGTACTGGGGCACCAGCGAGTGGAGCGGTGTTGAAATTATGGAAGCTCACCGTGTTGCCGAAAAATTCAGGTTAATTGGCCCAACTATGGAACAACCCCAATACAATTTATTTGAACGCGATAAAATAGAAAATGAGTTTTTAGAAATTTATAAGAACGTTGGGCTGGGTACAACCATCTGGAGCCCGCTGGCATCGGGGCTTTTAACCGGAAAATACAATGATGGTATTCCAAAAGGAAGCCGCTTTGCTTTAGAAGGATTTGACTGGCTGAAAGAACAATGGGTATTGGATGATAAAGTAAAAAAAGTAAAAAAACTGGCTGAACTTGCTGCAAAGCTTGGCGTAAGCACAGCTTCTTTAAGTATTGCCTGGTGCATTAAAAATCCAAATGTAACTACCGCCATTTTAGGAGCTACAAAAAAATCGCAGTTACTCGAAAATTTAAAAGCACTGGAGGCAGTTGCACTGCTAACGCCGGAAATAATGGAGAAGATTGAAACGATTATGAAGACTAAACCAAAACTTCCGGAATATTAACATGGCAACAATTATTCTGTATGGTATTCCCAATTGCGATACAACCAAAAAAGCAATGGCATGGCTGAAAAAAAATAAAATTGATTTTTCTTTTCATGATTATAAACAGGATGGAATAAGCAAACAAAAATTAGAAGTATGGTGTAATAAGCTGGGCTGGGAAAATATCTTTAACAAACGAAGCACTACCTGGCGGGAATTAAGCGAAGGGGAACAGAAAAAAGTTACTAATCAATCAGCAGCAATAAAACTGATGATAGAAAACAACAGTATAATTAAAAGGCCGGTTATTGAATTTGAAACTCAATTAATGGCTGGTTTTAATGAAACAGAAATTACTAAACAATTAAAATTAAACACATGAAACGTAATGCAACAGCCGTTTGGAACGGCACCGGAAAAGAAGGCAAAGGCCATCTTACTACACAAAGCACAACCTTAAATCAAACGCAATATTCCTACGGTTCACGTTTTGAGGAAGGCGTTGGTACAAATCCCGAAGAACTGGTAGCAGCAGCACATGCAGGATGTTTTACCATGAAGCTGACCTTTGTATTAAATGCAGCAGGCTTTACTCCTGATAAAATAGAAACAAGGTGCGATATTACTTTAGAAGATGGTTCTATAACAGAATCTCACCTGAATGTAAAAGCAAAAGTGCCCGGTGTAAACCAGGAGCAATTTGATGCTGCGGTAGCAGATGCAAAAGCAAACTGCCCTATTTCAAAATTATTAAAAACCAATATTACACACGAGGCAACATTGGCATAAAGTGGTTTAATCTTCTTATTTCATCCCATCCCTTAAAATTTTCAGGGATGGGATTTTTTTAATGCATCGCTTCTCCCAAATCTATTTTCTTCTTTTTATTACCCTTGACCATCAGTACAAACGGAACGCATATTAAAAACATAATACTGAGGTATAAGAACACATCCATGTAAGATAATACTGCAGACTGTTTGATAACCATTCCGTTTAAACCTGCATAGCTGGCTTTAGCAGCGGCTTCAGCAGACATCCCTTTGCTTATCATAGCATGTTGTATGCCCTGCAACCGTTGTTGCACAGCAGGGTTACTTGCATCTAATTTAGAAACAAGGTTGCTCCAGTGCGTAACATTTTGTCTTGATAAAAAAGTGGTGATAAGTGCAATACCGAAGGAACCACCCAGTTGCCGCATCATGCCGGTAAATGCTGCACCCTGGCCTATTTCCTGTCCTTTTAATGTTGAAAGTGCGAGTGTTGTAACCGGTATAAATAACATGCCCATGGCAACACCTCTTACGATCAGCATCCAGAAAAAATCATCAGAACTGGTATTGGGAGTTAAAATACTGTAGCCCCAAAAGGAGAATACGGCAAAGAGAAACATACCTCCGGCCGCAAGATATTGTTGCGGCACTCCTTTTTGAAGTAACATACCGATCATTGGCATCATCACGGCAGTTGTTAGCGCTGCCGGCACCATCAGCATACCAGCCTGTTGTGCCGTCCAGCCTAAAATAGTTTGTGTGTACAGCGGAATAATAAATGTAGAGCCATACAATCCAAAACCCATAATGAAAGATAAGATGGTACCTACCCGAAGATTGCCGTTTTTTAAAACCCGCAATTCAACAATTGGTTTTCTAAAAGTTAATTCACGCCATACAAAAAAGTACAAACCAAATCCTGCAGCAATGGCAAGAAATAAAATGGTGTTACTGGTGAACCAGTCATCGTCCTGCCCTTTTTCCAAAACATATTGTAACGATCCAATGGCTATTGCCAGTAACCCAATACCGGCCCAGTCAATATCCATCACCGTACTTTTTTCTCCGTACTTAGGGCTGCGTACAAATTGTAAAGTAAGCAGGGTTGCAATTACGCCTATTGGAATATTGATGTAAAAAATATAAGGCCAGGATGCATGATCAACAATATAACCGCCTAATGGAGGCCCAAGTGTTGGGCCTATGATAACGCCCAGGCCGTAAATGGCCTGCGCCATACCTCTTTTTTCGGGAGGATAACTTTCTGTAATGATGGTTTGAGAAGTAACCAATAATGCGCCACCACCGAGCCCTTGTAAGAATCTGAATGCCACCAGTTCCCAGATGCCGGTTGCATTACCACACAAATAGGAACAGACAGTGAACATGATGATAGAGGCCGCAAAATAATTGCGCCGGCCAAATTGCTGCGATAGCCAGCTGGTCATGGGCACGATGATAACGTTACCAATGGCATAGGC
>JANNYY010000643.1:0-10564 GCA_031410355.1 Chitinophagaceae bacterium
ATTTCAGCAGTTTTTGAATTTTTTTCTATTCCAATATTCCCTTTTTCATCAGGCTGAAAAAAATACATTGTAGTATCACGGTTATTTTTAACAAGCGTCATTTGTTCCAGTATGCCTGCAGGATTATATTTATAGAGGTGCTTTTCAACTACAACACCGGCATCATCATCTGTTGCAAAATGCTTTGAAGAATTAATAGATATAAGCCTGTTTGCAGCATCGTACATATAGTCAATGGTTGTGGCACCAGCTTCAGATGAATCAATAGTTTTTTGCAACAGCCCCGCTTTGTTAAAATAAGATATAAAGGTATTGGGGTACGATTCATTGGTTGCGGTATAAATTTCCACTTCTGTAAAATCTCTGTTTATTTTTTTTTGGCAGGTGAAACCTTCACTTTCTTCACCGGTAGCTTCCATGGAAGTTACTTTTATTCCTTTTATTTTCTTCTCCTTCAATATAGCCAGGTCGGCAAGTATCTGTTTATTATTAATAATATCGTCGTAATAATACTGTGCACTTGCAGTTGATGAGGTTACAATGGCTAACAATACGATAAGGGTGTATTTAATCATTTTTTTATTTTCTGCTTCAAAATTAAACTATCTTTTATCCTAAATTGTACCATTAGTGGCTATGCCCGTAAACTTTATTATTTTTAACAAAATTAACGCACATGAGCCGCTTTAAACACAGGCAGGAAAACATTTGCCTGAATTGTAATACAGAGATACACGGAAAATTTTGTCATAACTGCGGGCAGGAAAACCTGGAACCTAAAGAATCTGTTGGGCACCTGGTTTCTCATTTTTTTCAGGACATAACCCATTTTGATGGTAAATTCTTCAGCACTGTTAAATATGTATTGATCCGCCCCGGGTTTTTATCAAAGGAATATATGCTGGGCCGCAGGGCAAGCTATGTTAATCCTGTACGCATGTATATTTTCACTTCTGCTTTTTTCTTTTTGATTTTTTTTTCTTTTTTTAAAATAGATAATAAGAATATGATCACCACGGAAACGAGTGGAAAAACTTATGCCCAGATTGAGGCAATGGATTCGCTTGCTTTTGATAGGTTTACAAGAAATATAAATGAACACGATGGTAAGCCTGCTTTGCCAATGAGCAGGGCTGCATTAAAAAATTATATTGACAGCGCAAAGGAAAAAGAAGGTTTTCGTTTTGCTCCCGGCGATTATAATTCAAAAGCTGAATATGATTCTGCACTAAAATCAGGTAAAAAAGTGCACAATTGGTGGCAACGGCAGCTTATTTATAAGAATATTGAAATTAACGAAAAATATAAAAATAATATGAGCGAAGGGATGAAAGCCTTTTCAAATATATTATTGCACAGCCTGCCTCAGATGTTCTTTATTTTGTTACCGCTTTTTGCAGGCATCCTTAAACTGCTTTATATACGCAGGAAAGATTATTACTATGTAAACCACGCCATTTTCAGTATTCATTTTTATATTTTCAGTTTTATTGCCATGCTGGCCATATTTGCACTTGATAAGCTTAATAGTGAGCTGCATTGGACTTTTATTAAAATTGCAGAGATAATAATTGGTTTTGGTATTTTTTTCTACCTGTATAAGGCTATGCGGAATTTTTACAGGCAGCGAAGGGCAAAAACCGTCATAAAATTTTTAATACTTTGTATACTACTTTTAATTACCATGATGCTGCTGTTTTTATTTTTTATATTTTTCTCTCTTTTTAAACTTTAAATTTTATGAATACCGATAACAGCCCCGCATTTAACAGGTTGATAAATATTATGGATGAGCTGCGTGAAAAATGCCCCTGGGATAAAAAACAAACCATACAAACGCTTCGCCAGTTAACTATTGAAGAAACTTACGAACTGGCAGATGCTATCACGGATAATGACTGGAAGGGTATAAAGGAAGAACTGGGTGATATTTTACTGCATATTGTTTTTTATGCTAAAATAGGAACCGAGCAAAATCAATTTACATTAGAAGAAGCTATCAACGGGGTATGTGACAAATTAATAGCAAGGCATCCGCATATTTATGCTGATGTTAAAGTTAATGATGACGATGACGTAAAAAAGAACTGGGAAAAACTGAAGCTTAAAGAAGGTAAAACTTCTGTTTTAAGTGGAGTTCCAAAATCACTTCCTTCCATGGTTAAAGCAATGCGGCTGCAGGAAAAAGCCAAACAGGTAGGTTTTGAATGGGAAACCAAAGAACAGGTTTGGGAAAAAGTTGAAGAGGAAATAAATGAATTGCAATTGGCAATTGGCAGTTGGCAATTGGCAGTGAGCAGTTTGCAGGATGCAAATGTTAATAATGAAAAACCTGATTTAATTAAACTTTCAGCCGATGTAGCCGATGAACTAGGAGATGTTTTTTTCTCTTTGGTAAACTTTGCAAGGTTTTTGCAGGTAGATGCAGATAATGCACTGGAGCGGACCAATAAAAAATTCATAAACAGGTTTACCCGTATGGAAGCGGAAGCTTTAAAAGACGGAAAATATTTGCATGAAATGAGTTTAGAGGAAATGGATGGCATTTGGAACAGGATAAAAAAAACTTAAATTTTTAAAGAGTAATTGCAAAACAGCCTTTTTTATAAGCGTATTGTATTTAAAAACAGTTACCTGCTGTTGATGGCAGCTTTCCTGGTTGCTTTTTCTTTAATAATTGATAATTACTGGTTGGGTAAGGCATCGGATACTGCCGTAAGTAAAAATATTGAAAGCTATGTGCAGGAGCAGGAAAAGGATTTTGAAGGGTTAATGGCCGATACCGGGTTAGGTAAAAAAATAAATGATTATAAGTTTGAAGAGAGCCAGTTAAAGGCGCTAACCGAAAAAAAATATTTCATTTACCGATATTTTGTAAATGACATTGGTTTAAAGCAGTTGATCTTCTGGAATTCGCAGGCAGTGGTACCAACGGAGCAAGTGCTGCAATCGCCCGATAGCGCTGGTTTTGCAAAGCTTAAAAACGGGTTTTATGTTTGGCGCAAGATTAATAGTGCACGCAGCCTGTCTGTGGCCCTCATCCCCGTTAAGTGGAATTATTTTGTTAACAATACCTACCTTAAAAATACTTTTGCTACCGGAATAGAAATTGACCGCAAGTATGATATTGCAGATCATCCCACAAATGAAGCAGTACACTCACTTACCGGAAAAAAATTGTTTTACCTGGCAGAAAAGGCTAAAAATATAATACCGGAAAATAATATGGTTGCCGTTTGGCTAAGGATTGCGGCCATGTTTTTAGTCTTACTTTTTATTCACCTGCTGGCAGTTTCACTTGCAAACAAAGGCAGGTTGATCAATGCTGTGCTGTTTTTAACTTTTACTGTTTTTATTTTACGTTTGCTGAGTTATTATTTTCCCGTGCCCTTAAATTTCAGGCAATTCGAATTGTTCGATCCTTCTATTTACGGTTCCAATTTTATTTTTCGTTCGTTGGGAGACCTGCTTATAAATTCTGTTTTATTTACCTGGATCGTTTTATTTGTTCACCACCAGTTACTGGAACATAAAATTGTATTCAGTAATCAAAAGCGGCTGTTTAAATGGATCGTTTTAGCTGCAGTTAGTGTAATTATGTTTGCGGCAACATTTATTTCAGGCCAGGTCATCCGCAGTATGGTGGCCGATTCCCAAATATCTTTTGACGTAATTAATTTCTTTACCCTTAATATTTACAGTGTTACAGGATTTATAGTTTTATGCTGTATTGCCATTGGTTATTTTTTATTAAGCCAGGTAATGATGTACCTGCTGCAGCCACTGTTTCCAAAAAATTACCCGGGGCTTTACCTTGCAATAACTATTGGGGGCCTCATTTATTTAACCTTTCAGATAAACATGGCAAATGCAGGTTTCCAGTTATTGATGCTGGCCTGGTTGATCATTTACCTGCTTTTACTAACCCGCGATAACCTTACCTTATCCTTAAAGATCATTAATTCTACACGGTTAATATTCTGGTTATTCTTTTTTTCATTAACCATCACCGGCATTATTGTTTATGAGAACGGAAAAAAAGAATTACGAAGCCGGCAGCATTATGCCGAAACACTTTCTGCCAAAGCCGATCCTACAAGCGAAAGGTTATTAAATACGTTGCTTACCGATTTCAAATTTTTAGCTCCCAATTTTTACAGGCTTTATAACGACAGCACAAACCAATTTTTTAAAGACAGCCTGGTTAATGGCAATTTGTCGGGCTATACCAATAAATATGAAATCCGTATCTATACTTTTGATAAAACAGAAGCACCTTTATATAACAGTGATGCAACGGGGTTTGATGAATTAAATACCGTTTTAAATACACAGGCCAGGCCTACCAACATTCCCAATTTGTTTTATTATGATGAATCTTATGACCGCTTTAGTTATATAAGCCGCTTTACGGTTACCAATTTTGATGCGGATACATTGGGGTATGTATTTGTTCTGGCCAATCCAAAAAAATATAAAACAGATGCCTTAAACCTTGAGCTGTTTAATTACGAAAATGAAAATGCTATTGAAAATTCGCCTGTATATGCATTTGCTGTGTATCATAACCTGAAGCTGGTGAACAGCCATAATGATTATGCTTTTGCAACCCGGTTAACCCCCGATGAAGTACCTAAGGAGGAAGTGAAAATAATAAAAAAGCATAATTATAATGAACTTTGGTATAAAGAAAGTTCGCAAAAAATTGTTATTATAACCAAAGAGAATAATTTATTTATTGAATCAATAACCCTTTTCTCCTATTTATTCTGCGCTTTTTTATTGGTTACAGGTATTTTTTGGCTGCTCAATATCAGCATACGTGCAAGGTTTAAAAGAGAACGTTATAAATATTATTGGCAACTGAGCATACGTAACCAGATACATGGCACGGTTATTTTTATAAGCGTACTTTCTTTTTTGGTGATCGGTATTGCCACCATACTGTTCTTTATAAACCGGTACGAAAACAGTAACCGGGAAAAACTAAGCCGTGTTATTTCTGTAATGGAAAATGAAGTAAGGGAATCTTTATCTCAAATGTCGTTATCGGAAGATGTTTTTAAAATTAATGATAAGGCTTTTACTGAAAATCTTGAAAAAGTTATTAATAAAATATCCGAAATACATGCCGTTGATGTTAACCTCTACGATCTTGATGGAAACTTACTGGTTTCCTCGTTGCCGCTGCCTTATAACAAGGGTGTAATCAGTAAAAAGATGGATCCTATTGCTTATTATCATCTTAATAAGAAAAAAGAAGTGCAGTTTTTTCAAACAGAAAAGATAGGCAGGCTGAATTTTGTGAGTAATTATGTGCCGGTTATTGATGCCACAGGCAGGGAATATGCTTACCTGAACATACCCTATTTTACAAGCCAAAGTAAGCTGCAGGAAGAGATTGCTAATTTTTTGGTAACGATTATTAACCTTAATGCATTTATATTTTTAATTGCAGGCATCATTGCTTTGTTTATTACAAACCGTATTACCCGTTCCTTTTCTTTCATAAGCGAAAAAATGAAAGCAGTAAATCTTGGCCAGCTTAATGAGGCCATTGACTGGAAGCGGAATGATGAGATTGGGGAACTTGTAAAAGAATACAACAAAATGGTTGGCAAGCTTGATGCAAGCGCCGTTGCGCTTGCCAAAAGCGAGCGTGAAGGAGCATGGCGTGAAATGGCCCGCCAGGTAGCGCACGAAATAAAAAACCCGCTTACGCCAATGAAACTCAGCCTGCAGTACCTGCAAAAGTCCATTGCCAATAAATCGGATAATGTAGCTGAACTAACAACTATTGTTACTAAAACATTGGTTGAGCAGATCGATCACCTGAACCATATTGCAGGCGAGTTTAGCCAGTTTGCCAATATAGGCAACCCCAAAAACGAAGTTGTTGATTTGAATGAAGTAATAAAATCAGTTACACAATTACACTCCATAGACGACAGGATACATATTGACTGGCACCCCGGTTTAAAACGGGTAATGATTAATGCCGACCGTACACAGTTAAACCGCCTGTTTACCAATCTTATTTTAAATGCCATGCAGGCAATACCTGCCGAAAGAAATGTGCAGATAAATATTGATGAAACGGTAAAAGACAACACCGTTTTAATAAAAGTAAAGGACAACGGTAATGGTATTGCTGAAGAATTACAATCAAAAATATTTACACCAAACTTTACTACAAAAACTTCGGGCACCGGCCTGGGCCTCGCCATGAGCAAAGGTATTGTGGAGCAGGCCAAAGGAAAGATATGGTTTGAAACCGAAGCAGGAGTAGGCACTACATTCTTTATTGAACTGCCATTGGTGAATTAAAAATGAGGGCGGAGTGAACTATACCGCAAATTCAAAGGAGTGAAGCAATAACCATCGCCTGGCTTCATTTATTTTTGATGGATGGGCAATTAAGGGAGTTGTATAATGCCAGAAGGGTAAGCGATATACCGCAATACCTGAAGGAGAGGTAATATCTTTCATACTATTCAAAAATCCATTTTGCTCATACACAAGCCATTGATGTTTTACAGATTGGTTACTAAGCATTAACTGAATATCAAAGTAGCCGTTTTTTAAATTTTCATTTTCGGGGTGATGATCGTTATGGGGACTTACATAATCTCCATGCTGGTAACAAATTACCTGCTTACCCATTGAGCAACCAAATTTCGCTTTCAATAAAGCCTCTCCCATACTTTTATAAGATGCTGAACAAAGCATATCAACCAGGCCCAGGTCGTATGCGATCCGGTAAGCAAGCGAATTCCCCGAATTCAGTTCCGAGGATTTCATCTTCATTGATTTGGCTAATTTTTCGGAATAATTCTTTTTCATTTTTTTAATGCTATCAGCCGGAACGGGGGTATTAAAATTTTTAAGAACAGGAAATATATTACGCTCCAGTTCGTGCAGGATGGCACTTACATATTCAGGCCTTATAATGTTTTGGACAACCGCAATTTTATGATCGGTATAGTCAGTGTTTTTTCCGGCTAATATCTGCAAACCCCGCCGGTTCAACAGGTCCGAAAATTGTTTGGGAAAAACTTTCTTGATAACAGGCATTTTGATAAAGTAATTTTCACTATAAATATAAAAAAATGAATCAGTTCAGTATACAATGCGCAGTTTACTTCGGTTGCAGAATGTTATTTACCCGCTAACCACCTTATAAGATTGCGCCTGCCACCTGTGCAGGTGTAAGGTAATAAACGGAGGCAAAAAAATGAAAAAATTATGGGTGAATGGGAGCAAAAAAAAGGCAACTGTTTATGTCCGGCAGGCTGCATGTATGTTTCTGTGAGCAACCCTCACTGCAAAAAGAAGGTTTACACAATGGCGCCAGACATTTGAAACGTATGCTGTGCAGGATTTACAGGGATGAAACTTTGTTCACCTGGAGGCATTGCGGTATTTGATTTTAGATCTTTAAGAATTATTTTTCCAATGTTTTGTTTTGGCAGATTAATTTTTTCAGATGCTGTACAGATCGTTATTCTAAGCAGAAGCATAAAAATATGATCATCATTTTCTGGTTTTGCATTTTGCAGGAAAAATGTTTTAAAAGATTGTATTAAAATTTCTTCTGCTTCTTTTGTGTTTTTTGAAATTTTAAGGATGATGCCGAACAAAATAGCACTATGCCGGTCGTAAATATTTTCAAATGTTGAGCCCAGTTTAGTTTCAATTAATTGCGACATATAAGTTTTCAGATTTTGATAACTCTTACATTTTAACAAATATGTAACCAAACGTTTTTTGTTTAATCTGAAATACCTGTTTGTTCCGATCTATTTAACAAACTAATGGAAATATAACATAATGTAGAAAGTATTGTGCAATTAACTCCACACAAGCGGGACAAGTTATTAAACATAGAGCGGTAATGAAAACCTAAAGTGATACTGTATTGTGCATTTATTTTTAACTTTTACATCCATTTGTTACTCGGGTTTGCTTTCAAAAGGATGGTGCCAGATAAAAGTAGAATGCAGCACTCATTTTCAACGTTTTAATCTTCTCCACATCAGATTAACGTAACGCTAATAGTAATTACCCCTTCAATTTTGATTTGGCTAAATGCCTTTTAAAGCTTTTCTTTCTTGCACAAAACTTTCAAATTCTGCCAATCCCATACTGCTCAAATTCTGTTCCTTAGTAACCATTGCTTTTTGTGCAGCTAAAACACCATACCTGGTATCTTTAAAGCCATCAATGCTGTGTGCATCGGGGTCAATAGAGATCATTACATTTTTTTCAAGGGCATAATCAATATGCCGCCAGTCAATATCCAGCCGGCTGGGGTGGGCATTCAGTTCTATCACCACATTATTTGCAGCACAGGCATCAATAATTTTTTTATGATCAAGCGGGTAACCTTTGCGGCTTAATAATAACCTGCCGGTCATGTGGCCCAGTATTGTTGTATAAGGATTTTCAATGGCAGTAATAAGCCGCTGCATCGCTTTGTCTTCGGTCATTTTTAAAATACTGTGTACCGATGCTATCACCAAATCAAAAGTGGCCAGTATTGAGTTTGAATAATCTAAGCTGCCATCATATAAAATATCACTCTCAATACTTTTAAAAATTTTAAAACCTGATAGTTTGTTATTTAACGCATCAACTAATTGCTGTTGTGCAAGTATTTTATCTTCATTAAGTCCCTGTGCATAAAAAGCACTTTTACTGTGATCACTTATTACCAGGTATTCAAAACCCTGTTCTTTGGCGGCATGCACCAGTTCTTCCAAAGTATTACTGCCATCGCTCCAGTTACTGTGGCAGTGTATAATGCCTTTTATATCTCCAGGCTGTATGAGTTGCGGCAGGGGAGATGCTTTTGCCCGGTCAATAATTGCAGCGGTTTCCCTTAAACAGGGCGGTATATAATTGATATTGGCCTGCTTAAAAATAGTTGAATCATCCGCACAGGTACTTGCTGCAAAATTAATATCGGGATACCGGGTTATAAAAGCATCCGTAAATTCAGGGCTGCCGGTACTTAAAAACAACTGCTTTTCAACCGCTTTTGCACCGGTATATAACCTCAGTTTAAGGCCATTAAGCAGTTTATACAGCAAGTTATCAGCATTTTCCTCCAGCAATTCTGGCGGACTGGCCGATTGAAATTTTGGTTTTATTATATCATTGCTGCTGTTTACTACATATTCCAGTTCATCAATAATTTCGAGCTGCCTTTTAAAACTGCCGGTTAAAAACACATTTTCGGCTCCAAAAAGTTTTTGCAGGTAGGCTGTTATTTGTGGTTCAACTGCCTCAACCTGCGGGTATAAATAACTGCCCTGGTTGCCTAAATAAAACTCGATGGTTTCAATTACATTCAGTTGTGTTTTTTCTCCAAAACCTTTGTACAATTTTAACCGGTTTTCTTTGCAGGCGTATAAAAGTTCGCCAATACTTTCTATTTCCATCTCTTTCCAGATGGTAGAAATTTTTTTAGGCCCGATGCCTTTTATGTTCAGCATTTCTATAACCCCGGCTGGAGTTTTTTCTACTATTTCATCTAAAACTTTTAAAGATCCTGTCTCTAAAATCTCAATAATTTTTTTTCCTGATGATTCACCAATTCCTTTTATTTCAAAAATTTTTTCCCGGGGCGTTTCACTTAATTGCAATGGTAATTTTTCAATATTGAATGCAGTAACTGCATACGATTTTGCCTTAAAATTATTTTCTGCATGTATGTCTGTTAATTTGCTTAAAAGGGTGAAAATGTCTGCAATTTGGTAATTATCCATGTTTAAAAATTGTTACAGTAAATGTAGGAAGAATAAAAAACAGCTTGTATTAAAATTTATTTTGGCATTCATTTTTTTTATAAAAGTAAAAATTTGTTTTAAAAATACTTTTAAATGAATGAAATTATTGGCGGTAATAAATGCAGTTGTTAAAAATTAAATTCATTTTTTCAGTATTTTAAAAACAGGTGTGGGTGACTTTTAAAATAAGAAATCAGCAGTAATTAAAAATAACTGATAAAGGGGTGGTAGTGCGGAAACTTGCTGTAGTAAAGGGTTGTAAAGAAAAAGTCCCGGTTAAAAACCAGGACTTTAAAACTATTTTGCTTTTTTTAAAAGCTAAGCTTACTTCTTTTTTGCAGCTTTTTTAGGAGCAGCTTTTTTTGCAGCTTTTTTAGGAGCAGCTTTTTTAGCAGCGGCCTTTTTGGGAGCAGCTTTTTTAGGAGCGGCTTTTTTTGGAGCAGCTTTTTTTGCAGCTTTTTTCTTTGTTGCCATTTTAATAAAATTTAATTGGTTAGTAAATAATACTTAAAAATAAAAATATTTTTTAATCTACCAAAAAAAATTTATTAAAAATCAAGCAGTTACTTCAACAGCCGCAACAGAAACAACAGTCTTATCGCCTCTTGTTTTTTTAAATTCTACCAGGCCATCTGTTAAAGCAAAGATGGTAAAATCTCTTCCTACGCCAACATTTTTTCCGGGATGATAAGTTGTTCCTCTCTGGCGGATAATTATATTTCCTGCAATTGCCGGTTGACCACCGTAAATTTTTACACCTAATCTTTTGCTGT
>JANNYY010000644.1:0-5203 GCA_031410355.1 Chitinophagaceae bacterium
AATAATACAGTAGAGGCGCCTATAACAACTACAGGTGAAGTAGCATTCCTTTTATTAAAAGGATTACTTGGATTAAGAAGATCCTGAAAAAGTACCCTTGACTGGCCATTCCCAACACTATTGCCATAAGCAATAGCCAAATCCCTGGTTAACCCAGTAGGAAACATTATGTTGTTTGTACCAAAAGCGGTTGAGCGGGTATCACCCAAACCACCTAATACATCTCCCATTGTTTTGCTTGAAGCATAATCATCCCTGGCTTCATAAGTGGCAAACCATGGATTTTTAAAAGCTCCACCCGGATACACTTGTGTAAAATTATCAGCATTATCTGTAATATGCGGACCGGCTGCAGCATCAGCAAATTCAATAGCTGCTTTTCCACCAGCTGCAGGATATCTTTCAGTTAAACGCATTGCCATGATCATACGAATACTGTTGGCAACTTTTTTCCACTTATCAGTGTTTCCCGAGTAAATGATATCACCTTTAATAGGAATACCATTATCGAATGATGCAGCAGCCTGTTTTAGTTCTTTTAACAGGGCAAAATAGATGTCTTCCTGCTTATCAAATTTAGGCGTTAAATTGGCAGCTCCCTGTAAAGCTTCGCTATAAGGGATGTCGCCCCACCTGTCGGTTGTTTGCCAAAAGAGAAAAGCTTTCAATATACGGGCTATGGCAATCTGGTTTGCATTTGACCCATCGGCAGCGGCTGCGGCAGCGGTTTTTGGATCTGAATTATAATTTATAATGGTCTGTAAATCCTGTAAAGGGCCGGAATAAGTACCACTCATTTCCACTAATGGCAAAGCATAAAGCGAAACATCAGTGTACTGATTTTCAGCAATATACTGGGCATAAACTGCAGTTCTTAATACAGAGGCAAAACCTCCTAACTGAGACTCAACATTGGTAAGCAATGCCGATGGAACAGGAAGGGTAATACCATTCGGATTCTGATTTGTTGTTCCAAACTGGTCAATTTTTGCACAACCTGCACCCATTATCACCGAAGTGATAAGGGCTGCAGAAGTGAATTTTTTTATTATATTTTTCATTTTATATTTTTTTTTAGTTAATAAACGCAAAATTAAGTGTTAAGCCTCCTTATGCTTTGTTAAGGATGTGCTTAGAATCCTAACTTTAAGTTAACACCAACTGACCTTGTACCCGGTAACTGGCCATCTTCACCATAAACATTACTGATCTCAGATGGATCAAATCCTTTGTCCTTAGAGTAAATTAACCATGGATTACGGGAAACAACGGAGAAAATTGCAGTTTTAACATATTTTCCAATTCCCAGTTTCTCAACAGGCACCTTGTAACCAAAGCTTAACTCTCTTAATTTTACAAAGGTTAAATCGTATATACTGTTTTCTGAAATACTTTTGTTTCTGAACTGCTGAAAATAAGTTTGCCCTTCTACATATTTATCAACTGCTTTGCCGGTAGCATCTACACCAAATACGTGTACGCCACCACCATCAGCAACCGGGTCACGCAAAGGAATACCACGATCGTTCAGCTCGGCTGTACGTGCAGTTAAACCAGAGAAAGTTCCCCAGAAATCTGATAAAGAGAAGAATTTACCGCCATAAGAATAATCAACATTTATATTGATTGTAAAGTTTTTGAAGATAGTGAAAGTGCTTTGAACACCGCCGGTATATTTAGGTAATACACTACCAAATTTTGTATCTGCTTCACGTAAAAATAAACCGTCAGCACCCAAAACCGGAGCACTTTTAAAATCACCTGGTACAATGCGTTTAATTCCACCGCCAAACATTTGGCCCCATGGCTGGCCTACTTCATTAACTGCATAAGCAGAAGATGAAGTTGAGAATGCACCTCTTTCTAAATCTAATCTATTAATACCAGGAAAAATTGAAACTATTTCATTCTTTGTTAAGTAACCCCAGGTACCTGACAGATCCCACTCGAAGTTTTTAGTCATAACAGGCTTAATAAAGGCCGTTACATCCCAGCCCTTCTTGGCAAGCTCACCAGCATTTTTAGAAACGGTTCCAAAACCGGTTGTACCGGTTACTGTTACATCTACAGGGAAGTTTTTATTGGTTCTGTCCCAGTAAGTAACATTAAAGCCAACCCTGTTTTTAAGAAACCGCATTTCTAATCCAACTTCTTTTTCTACATTGGTAGCACCCTGTAAATTTGGGTCAACCAGATTATTTGGTACTGAAGTAAGAATATTACCGTTATACTGCTGTGTACCGATACCATAGGTAGAGTTTAGCTGATAAATTCTTAAAGTATTTAACAACTGGCCAATTGACCCCCTGATTTTACCATAGCTTATAAATGGTACAGTATTTCTGATCAGATCGCTGAATACAAATGATAAACCACCTGATTTAGAATCAATGTAATGACCGGCAGGCTCAGAGGAAGTATAATCTCTGCGATAAGTTCCTTCCACAAATAAATAGTTACGGAAACCTATATCGGCACGGATGAATAAACCACGACGGGCAAATTGCTGCCTTGTGTTACCGTAGTTGATTGGGCTTTTTGAGTTAGACAATGCATATAATCCCGGGGCGCTTAAGCCATCCAAAGTGTTTGCATTTATATTTCTGGCCCTGGTTTTTAAGATATCAAAACCGGCATTTGCATTAAACTGGAAACTCTTATATTTCTTACCATAGGTAAGTAAACCTTCGTAGTTCTGGCGATCGCTGAAAGTATTACCAACGCCATAGGCAGCCTTAGCATTTCCCTGGAAAGGGTTAAATGACATCTGGTTGGCGCTATACTCTAACCCTGATTTGTAAATAACTTCCTGGTTTGTTGTTAACTGGTTTTTACGGTAAGTAAGTTTAACTTTAAAATCGTTATTGATCTTATAGCTTAAAGATACATCACCAGAAATCCTGTCTCTTCTTATACTGTTATCAATATTGTCGAAATATTGATAGTAGTTATACCAATAGTTACCACCATAAAATTTAACAGGGGCAGCGGGATTATAAGCTCCGGGATTGCTATGATTCCAACTTGCAAAAATCCCTTCAGGGCTTTGTAAGTTCCTTAATTCTCTCATTTTATTCATATCCAGGTCTCTGTGAAACCATGACCCGAATGAACCGGAAGACTGGTTAGAATAACCGTCATCACTTTCGGTGTTCTTGTTTTCTGCTATATAATTAAAATTAACGCCCAGTGTTAAGCGTGAACTTAAATCCGCAGTCATATTTGCATTTAAAGTATGACGCTTCAAGTATTCAGTTGGGGTAATACCTTTAATATCAAGGTTGGTATAAGAAACCCTCATATTTAAAGCATCTGTAGCTTTTGAGAAACTAACGTTATTTGTTTTTGTAACACCTGTTTCCCAAAAATCACGAACGTTTGTAGGTTGAGGAGTAAGTTTTGCGGTTTTAAATGCATACTCACTGCCCGCATACCATGCATACCATGGAATATATTCCTGGCCTGCCATACGCGGACCCCAGCTTGCATCATCTGAATAATCGTGATAGTATTTACCATCCAGTTGTTTCCAGCCTGCAGGCTGACCTGCCTGGTAATTATATTTAATCAAATCACCTGCAGCACCACCGGCATAAGAATTTTGATAATCAGGTACTATATATACATTGTCGAACTGCACACCTGAATTAATTTCCAAACCAATACCTTTAGCGCCTTTTTTGGCTCTTTTTAATGTAATAACAATAGCACCATTAGATCCATCAGGACCGAATAAAGCAGCAGCAGCCGGACCTTGTAATATTGAATAATCCTCAACATCATCAGGATTAATATCAGCGCCACTTGGCATGATAGTACCATCTACTACATATAAAGCACCTGCACCCAGGCCAAAACCATTTTCACCACGTAAACGTACGGTAGTTTCAGCACCTAATTTTGCAACTGACTGGCTACGCACCTGTGCACCTGCAACTTTACCTGCCAAAGCGTTATTTACGTTTGTCTGGCGAATGGTGTTTACCTGGTCGCCGGTTAAGTTTTGAACGTTGGAGGCAGTACTTCTGGCGGTACGTTTAATACCGAAAGCACTGGTTACCACAACTTCTTTTAATTCTGTTCCACCTACTTCCAGTACGGTATTTAAAACATTTTGAGTACCTACAGGTACTTCAGTTGTTTTAAAACTTGCTCCGGAAATAACCAAAACATCATTTGGAGTTACTTTAAGTGAATAGGCTCCGTTGGCATCGGCTGAAACACCGGTAGATGTGCCTTTTACTTTTACAGACGCAAAAGAAACCGGGTTACCGTCAATATCAGTAACCTTGCCGGTCACCACCCGACTTTGCGCAAATGCCAATACCCCACAGAGCATCAACATTGTAAACAGTGATAAAAATCTTCTCATGTGCATTTAATTAAGTTTAATGATGTGTAAAAATAAGGATAATTTGTTAACGTCAAAATAATGTTAAATTTATTTTCCTTTGTCTTTGTATCTGTATAAGGACAATCAATGAATTTAAATAGCTGCTTTGGATGTAATATTTGTTAAAATTTATACATTGCCTGTAGTCTTATTTCACTTTTTGCACGCCCGTTTATTTCATCAAGGCCGCTACCAACAAGGGTTTTGTCCTTATAAATGGTTTGTGCCCATTTAATCCAAAAGCTGAGAGCTTTGTTAATATCATAGTTTATATTTACATAATATCTGTACCCTTTATCGTAAAAAACAGGTATAGAAAAGCTGTACAAAACATCATTTTCATACGCGTAAAGACGGCTATTATAGCCCCCGGTTTCAAAATATTGCAATCTCGTACTTGCTGCAAAAGCCTTAAGCATTGGTTTATATATTACATCAAAATATATTAAGAATCCATTTTCAGTTGCCGGGCCATTTTTATCAAACCATACCAGTTCTGTTCTGGTTCTTACTGTAACAGCGGTATTTACTTTATAACTTACCTGGGTTCGCCAATTTTTTTTCGGCTGTTTAATAATCGGAGAAAGCGTTAACTGACCCGGATTTACATTGATAGCTTTTGACTCAGCATGATACCTGGTATAAATTTCCGATTATTTAATCCAGTTAAATTATAAACCCAATAAACAACTGGAAATTTATACCAGGTATCATGCTGAGTCAAAAGCCATCAACGTAAATCCCGGTCAGTTTACCCTGTCTCCTGTTATTATGCAACCCAAAAAAAACTGGCGAACCCAGGTAAGTTAT
>JANNYY010000645.1:0-8079 GCA_031410355.1 Chitinophagaceae bacterium
GTTATTACATAACCTGCTTTTTGATACAGCCTGATGGCTTCCGGTTGTTTTTTACCGGTTTCTAAAATACATTCGCCATACTTTAATGCTGCGGCCCATTGTTCCAGTTCTTTTAAAAGGTTAAGTCCGATGCCTTGCCCACGGTACTGCGGCAGCACAAACATTCTTTTTATTTCTGCTGTACCCGGCCCATATTCTTTAAATGCACCGCAGCCTATGGGCTTTTTATCAATGTAGCAAACAATAACATTAGGTATGTTTTCTATTTTATTAAACTGGGTATAAAAGGTATGTTCATCGCCGTCCCTGGTTTTTAAGTCTTTATCCAGCAAGGCTACAAGAAATTTAAAATCTTCATGCTCCCAAACGGTTCTGTTAAAAGTAGTCATAGTTCTTGTTCTATAGATCCTGGTAATTAATTTTATTCAGGTTAAGCCATTTTTTTAAATTCCTGTTATCTGCTTCTTCGTTAATTAAGTTTTCAAATTTATTGCCAATTCCTCTTTTTGCATAAGCCAGGTCGCTTACAATTAAATCCTGTATGGCTGTTTCCGAAGGTTGGGATAGCTGGATATTTGCATCGAGCGATACTTTGCAGATGGCCCGGTTAAATTCATAAAAATATTCAGGATCATTATTGTCTCTTATTTCAATGGCGGTAGTAAAATTTTGATATGCTTTATCCCAATCAGCAATGGTTTGATCTTTTAATGCATAGCCCAACTGTCCAAAATAATAATGGTGATCTTTGCGCATGTCATTTTCTACAAGCGCTTCAAATAACGGGATAGACCTGGCCATTAAATTTCTGTCATGATTCCTGTATGCCCGCCTGTTTACTTTTGCGAGTTGAAAAACGGCTGTTTTGCCAAATTCACTTGCCTTTTTAATTAGTTCGTTTAATTGAATATCATGCAGCGAAATATTATCTGACTGGGGCGACAGAATTTTACAAACCCTCTCAATTAAACGGGCATCAATTTCTCCCACATTTTTAATGCGGCTTACATCAAAATTTGCAGTAAACTTATTACCATAGATCATTTCTAACTGGCGGCTGAACTGCCATTTTAGATCTTCAAAACTTGTATAAGTTGTAAAATAATGATTCAGCATTTTAAGTTTTTTCTTAAACTCAAGCATGCTGATTATCTCTTCATTAATTTGCCCGGTAAAAATATAGTCCTCTTTAAAATAAGTGAAAATATGAGGTTTCTGATTTGCCTGGAACCGGTTGAAAGCAGCTTCAAATTCCAGTTCGGTATATTTTCCAACCTTGGTAAAAAACAGCATTACAAATATATCGCAGTTACCTGCTGCCAGGTTATAGTTATCCTGTAAACCGGTTTTCGACATCGCATCAATAAAATCTTCCCAAATGGTAAGTTTAAACTCAATGTCCTGGTCGCTCCAGCTTTCGTTAAGCTGGCTTATGAATATTTGAAAGCCATTTCTTTCTTGTTTTAATTCTTCAGATGAAGCCAGAAAAATGTTTATTTCCATATAAAAAAATGTTTTTAGTATCAAAACTTAAATCTAATATAAATAAAATGACCTCATTTATTAGAAATATATAATGTGCGTGTTTTATAAAACCAGTTTAAATAATTTTTTTTTATTTTGACATTAAAATGTTTGCTGGTTTTTGTGGAAATTAACGACCAGCACAATATGGCAATGAATCTGTTGTTGGGATGCAAAACATAGCCGGGAACCACCGATAATTGAATTAAGGCTGGAACTTGAAAATCTGGATGGGCAAAAAATGAGGTTTCCCTTTTTTTACATAACACCAATCTGGCGCATTAAAGAACCAGCATCCTGGTAATTTGTTATTTTCGTGAATTTTCCGTTTTCCCATTCAAAAAATTCTGAAACTTTCAATTCAATTTCTTTTCCTGTTGCCGGTATAACCCCGGCCGGTGTTTGCAGGGGGCCGGTATGTGTACCGGTAGCGGTCATCTCCACAGCAACTTTATTTCCATTACTCACAATATTTTCATGCTTTAGTTTCATATCAGGAAATGCCTGTTTAAAACCCTGCATAAAATTTCTAAACTCCTCCCGTCCGTTAAATGTCATACCAAAAGCATGAGTTATTACCTGAACATTTTCGGCAGCCAATTCCAAACAACTGTCCAAATTGTTAGCAGAGAAGTTATTATGAACTTCAATGGTTAGATTTTCATTTTCATTTTGCATATTTAATGATTTATTGGTTCTTTAAAATAAGATAGTACCTGGTATTTTCGTCAATACCGGTATTAAAGAAACAAAATTTTATTTTAAAATAAAACCACTATTTTTTAATTTCCGGGCCCGGTTAAAATTGTATTATTGAGAGGGGTGTGGGTATACTTAAATAGAAAGTTAAAAACTTTATCCTTTAATAGGGGTCAATTAAACATGTGGATGATTGCTGTTTTCCTGTTTTGAAATAAAGCTATTTTTAGTATGCTTTATTATTATTACGATAAAATTAAAAGAATAGAAGGAAAATTATTTAGGCTGACCGCTAAAAAGGTTGCTTCTTGTTACTGCGGGTTAATTTAAATACAATCAGATTGGTACAGTTTTGTTCAGGCTGCCCGGTCTCCATCTCCATAAACATTCATCAAGGCCTGCATACTGTCTTTTAAAATGCCAGAACCCTCATCAAAAAAGCTGTCTTTATTTTTTTTGGATGCTTTATTATCTGTTGATTTTTTTATGGTTGATCTTACCAGTTCAAGCGCATCAAAAAAAACAGGAATATTTTTTTCGTAGAAGGAGTTTACGGCTTCAATGGTTATTAACAGGTCTTCATATTCAGTAAGTATGCTGTAAATGTCTTTTACATTTTCCACTGAATGCCTCCTGGGTATCCTGTTAAATAATGCCTGCAATGCTGTTGCTGTTGTGTTCATGGTGTGCAGTGTTGTAAAAACAAATGTACAGTAATGAAAGGGAAGGGCATGACAATAAAGAAATTGAATAATAATTATTGGGTAAAACAAATCCCTGGCTTGCTTAGATTAACAGGATTTATTTTTATGTAGATTTCTTTTAAATAAGTATAACTTAAAAAACTGTTCTGTAGCTTTAGTGTAATTAACTTCGCCTGTGCAGTTAATTTTGTTAAAAGAAATAAACCGCTATTTTGCCTTAACGTTTATCAAAATAATATGTATGAGCTGGATTTGGATTGCGATCATTGCCTACCTGGCCATTTTGTTTTTGGTTTGCCTTAGAATTATTTTTGAAACCCATAGCAGTACCAAAACACTTGCCTACCTGCTCTTTTGTATTTTTATTCCTGTTATTGGCCTTGTTTTTTATATAACCTTTGGAATAAATTACTGGAAAATAAAATTGTATTCGAATAAACTGGCGGAGGATGAAAAACTATTGAAACAAATAAGGAAAAATATCCCGTACTTTCCGGCATCAGCCATTGCAGGCGATAATTCTTCATTAATGGAAAATAAGGAACTGGTCTCTATGTTAATAAAAGATATAAAAAGCCCGCTAACCCGTCATAATAAAGTAAAGCTGCTGGTGAACGGCGAAGAAAAATTTCCTGAATTATTAAAATGCCTAGAAAATGCGAAGCACCACATCCACATGGAATATTATATTTATGAACAGGATGAAATTGGCTGCGCAATTATAGAACTGCTGGTTAAAAAAGCAAAGGAAGGAGTGGAGGTACGGTTTATTTATGATGATTTTGGAAGCCCCGCTATAAAGAAGAAAATTGAAAAGCGCATGGAGGAAGCAGGTATTGAAATATACCCTTTTTCAAAAATTAATTTCTATCTGCTTGCTAACCGTATTAATTACCGCAATCATCGCAAAATTGTTGTTGTTGACGGGCAAACAGGTTTTGTTGGAGGCATTAATGTCAGTGATAAATACATCAACAATAAAAAAGGGCAACTTTTCTGGCGTGATACGCATTTGCGCATTGACGGGCCGGGTGTATACTACCTGCAGTACCTGTTTCTTTCCGATTGGAATTTTTGCTGCTCCCGAAAATTAATAATGGACCCGCAATATTTTAAACAACAGGAAGTGCAAAAAGATGATGCCTATATTCAGATCGTTGGCAGCGGCCCCGATTCTGTACAGCCTTCTGTTTTATTTTCTTTGTTGCAGGCAATATACCTGGCAAAAAAAGAAATTCTTATTACCACACCTTATTTTATACCCGGCGATAATATCATTGATGCACTCAGGATAGCAGCTTCCAGCGGACTTTCTGTTAAGTTGCTTGTGCCTGGTAAAGCCGATTCAAAGCTCGTGAATGCAGCTTCAAAAGCTAATTATTCTGATGTGCTTAAAGCAGGCGTGGAAATTTATTTTTATGAAAAAGGTTTTGTACATGCAAAAACCATGGTAACAGATGGAAAATTATCTGTTATAGGAACCGCGAATATGGATTACAGGAGTTTTGAATTAAATTTTGAAGTAAATGCAATTGTTTATGACATACCATTTGCTGAAAAAATGCGCAAGATTTTTTTTGAAGATTTAAAAGATGCCAAAAAAATAAATGAACAAAAATGGAATAAGCGGCATATATTTTACCAATTGACAGAAAGGATTGCACGCTTGTTTTCACCGGCGTTGTAAATTAATATACCTCTGCTCCCTTTATGCGCTTCCAAAATAAGCGGAAAGACCTTGCATCCCATTTTGCAAAACGCCCACGCTGCACAACCAGGGTATTGTCAATACCTGGTTGCAAATAATAATGAAAAGCAAATTCTTCTTTTGGATCTTCCCAGCCCAGCACCTGGCCAAACCGCAGGTCATTAAAAACCAACGTGTCTTGTCTTTTTTCTACTGTAAAAAAACCTTGCGAAAACCTGGTAAGTTGCTGCACTACTGTTTGGTTTGCTGCAGTGGTTAGTAAAATTTTATTACAAGGAAAATATTGCATTTTTATTTTCTCGGTTTTGTCAAAAATAGAACGGTATCCCACATAGTAGCCAGTATCTGTGCCTGCTACTACAAACCAAAGCCAGCTTTGCAAAGGTGCCGGTGTGGTAAAATACCTGTTGTATTTTATATCCTGTTTACTTAATAATTGCCTTACATCACTATTAATAATTATTTTATTTACCACACAATAACTCAAATATAAAAAGCAAAAGGCAAGGCCGGTCCTCCACCAAAATTTTCTCTTTTTGCTGAATGTTTTTAAGATCAGCAGCATCAACAAAGCAATACCGGGCACAATGGAAAAAAAAGGATCGGCCACATAAATCACATTAAAGCTGATGCGGTAATGGCTGAAGGGTTCAAACCAGCCTACGCCATAATTATTAAATGCATCTAAAAAAATGTGTATGAGGATAACAGCGCCAAAGAAAACTGCCCAGCGGGTAAAAGAAATATTGTGTGGCCTGTGCCATTTTTCGGCAAAATAAGTGAGTAAAAAAGTGGCTGCTACACAAAATAAGATGGAATGTGTAAACCCCCGGTGCGTTAATAAATTTTTTGCGGTATCCTGCCAGAAGGCTGCAAGAAAATCTATATCGGGAATGCTCTGTGCCAGGGCGCCCCAGAGCATTGCTTTTTTACCAACCTTGTGGCCGGCAAATGCCTCGCCCATGCAGGCGCCAAGTGCAATATGTGTAAGTGAATCCAAACCTGGCCGTTTTATTTTTGAAAATAATATCTTATGCCATCCGATTTTTTACCCATGATGATTTCTTTTCCATCTGCTTTAAATATTTCTATATCCCAGTTGTAATCTTTTGTTTCAATTAAAGCCCGGGAACCTTTATTAAGATCGCCACTAAACTGTATGGTGCAATCCTGTATAAGCCTCTTTCCCAAACGGTCAAAAATTACTTTTCCTTCATACTTCATATTGCCTGTTGCATTAGTGATGTTGAGCCCCCGCAGAACGCCGGTTTCAGGCACTATAAAACCCGGTGCAGCCTCTGCATTATAAACACTCCAGTTACTGATTAGCAAGGCCGGCCTAAGGTCAATCAGCGAAGTGCCGGTATCCAAAGCGGGCGGATTTATCTTTCCAATTTTTTTTAAATAATACATTGTTTCATTTTCTTTTCCGTAGATGATCGTATCGCCATTGGCTTTATAAATTTGACCGTTCCAGGTGTATGAGCCTGCTTCAATACGCATTTCATTGCCGTTAAAAATAAAAGTGCATGGCAAGGTTTTAGGATCTTTTAATTTCCAGTTACCAAATTCTATAGTTCCGGAATATTTATCGGCTGAATTTTTTTCCAGGATATTTACAGCCGAAATGGCATTATTTGCCTGGGCAGCCTCCGGGGGTGCAATACTATATACAAACCAGTTTTTTATTAATGATCCGGGCGAAAGATCTACAGCCGCATTTGCCATGAAAGCCTTTTTTCTTTCACCAGGAAAAGGCATTGTTGTTTTACTGAACGAATGGAGGATATTATTGTAATCATCCAGCATCATCACATCGCCGGTTAATGCCACTATTTTAAAATCAACTGTGGCAATATTAAGGTTATCGCCTTTGGTTATATCAAGCGAGCCATACATGGGTAAATACCCTGCACCAGGCAAATACATGGCAGAATCTTTAGAAATGCGAAAATAAATGCTGTCTTTAGCATCAATGGAGAGTGAATTTTTTTTATTGTCCATTCTGCCGTTCTCCTGCCAGCTTCCCTGCAACTGCAGTGGAGTAAATTTAGCCTGTGAATTTCCCGTGCGGCGCACGGGTACCAGTTCCTGCTTAAAATAATACACAAGCGATCCCAGTGCAAAGATCATTTTATCATTTTCAATTTTCACAATGTCTCCCGTCCATTTTTGTCCATTGGCATCAATGCTGATATTTTTGCCGGTTATTATTAAAGAGCAGGGTTGTTTAATCAGCGGCAGTTTGCCATACTCCACATTGCCTGTATAAGAATTTTCACCAGTTTTTTTTGTTATTTCAAGTATTTTTATTTGCGTGGCAAGATCCTCAGCAGCAGGATTGCGGTTGGCTGATTCAATTTTACCGGCCACCCATTTTTTTACCTTTATATTTTGTTGGGCAAAACATATTGAAGAGACTATGAAGGTAAAGGCTAATAAAAAAATATTTTTTATGATCATAGCTTGCAGGTTTTTACGTTATAAAATTAATTGTGCAGGTTTTAAATCTTTGGCTATAAAAGTACAGGAAATTTTGATGCCCAAAATACTGCGGGGTAAATTGACAATTATACTTTGTACATGCAGGTATCATTTTTATTGCTTAATTCAAATGCATGATTTGCAGTACAGCTACAAAAAAAATTGCCTTAAAAAGGCAATTTTTTTTAATCAGTAATCAATCATTAAGAAATCTGAATCAGCCTTGGGGGTTTTTGCTTTGCTTCTTCTTTTTTGGGGATCAAAAGCTGCAGTAAACCATTTTCATACCTGGCCTCAATGTTATCAATATCCACTACATCTTTCTGCAAGGTGAAAGATCTTTGGAATGACTGATAACTGAATTCTTTGCGGGAATACCTTTCATCTTCTTTCAATGATTTTTGATCACTTTTTTCGGAACTGATGGAGAGTGTATTGCCATCAAGTTCAACGGTGAAATCTTTTTTTGTCATACCAGGGGCAGCTACCTCCACTTCATAATGTCCCGCGGTTTCCTTAATGTTAACTGCAGGAATAGTGGTGTTGGTGTCAGAAAAATTTAAATTTCCCCAGTTGAAAAGATCCCGGTTAACGAAATCATCAAAAAGCATTGGCAATGGATTTAACAGGCTTCCATTTCTTTTTAAAACTGTCATAATTACCTCCTTTTTAAATGGTTAAAAAATAAATTTCAAAAAGAGAAAATCAAGTTTTGTGCCACTGATTTTTCTGCTTTATAAAAATGAAAATTTGTCGCAGGGATTAGAAAAATTTGTCAGTTTGAAAGACAAAATTTCTGGCAAAAGGTTTTAGGAATGTGTCTGGAAGTTTCCGTGGCACTGCTTATACGGCAATCCCGCTGTTGAGCACTGTGGCAATTGCAGGGCGAAAATTTTAATTTTTTACAATTGTCCTGAACGTTAAATTTATCCTTGGGCTGTTAGTTTGTTTTGTGGGTGG
>JANNYY010000646.1:0-3527 GCA_031410355.1 Chitinophagaceae bacterium
AGTAAAAAATTCTTTAAGGCTTCTGTTCCTCCTAAAATAATCCTTGTTTCCAGGTCTGAAATTTTGATATGATGTTTAAGCAACCCCTCTGTTACTGCAGCCAGGGTTCCGGATCCTCTCTCCCTTAAAGCCACATCCATCTTTGTTAACTCCTGCACATTTATTTTACGTTTTTTTGCCAAATGGCTTTTTGCAGAACATACCGGAACCACTTCATCCTTTAAAAAGAATTTATAACTGGCGGAAGTAATTTTATTTTTCCCTTCAATGATACCCAGGTCAATTTCCTGCTCCATCAAAGCTTTCAATATATTTTCAGAATTACGATTAACCAACCGCAAACTTATATGAGGATAAGCTTTGTGAAAAGCAGATAGAATACCGGGCATAACATATAATGCCACGGTGGTGCTGGCACCCACTACCAGCGAGCCTTTGGCCTGTTGCTTATTTTTTACTACAGAGATCTCAAATTGCGCACGCCGTTGAATATTCATTGCACTGCTGATATGCTCAAATAAAATTTCTCCTTCCGGGGTAAGTAAAATAGAATTGCCTTTGCGCTCAAACAAATTAACATTGTACTGCTGCTCCAGGTTTTTTATATGTTTGCTGATGGCAGGCTGGCTTATAAACAACAATTCAGCGGCTTTGGAAAAACTTAAATTGCGGGCTGCTTCAAAAAATACGATATGGTTAAAACTTAGCATTAAAATTCCTGGTTTTTATTTTCAGCAACTACAATACTGTGTTTATGATTACTGGAAATATTTTCCATCGTCCATTCTACTTTTTTTTCAAACGCATGTTTACGAACAGTACACTCAAACTTTGAACATATCCTGCACGAAAAATCCATACAACCATCTGAATGAACAAACAGTTCCACTGACTCGCCAAATTCATTTTTAACCCGGCTGGATAAAGCATCAATTTCTTTATGTGCTTCATGCACATTTAAATACCAGGGCACAGTAAGGTGACAATCTAGGTGTATCCGGCTGCCATATTTAATGATGCGCAGGTTGTGCAAATCAATCCAGTTATCCCTGCGGTTATCATTCAGCATCCGCACCATTTTTTCGAGTAGCATAGTATCAGCTTCATCCATAATACCGGCTACCGAACTTCTTAAAATTTTATACCCTGTATAAATAATATAGATTGAAAAAAGTATGGCAACCACACTGTCTATCCAAACAAGTTTGGTAATTAAAATAAGCATTAACCCGATAACAATACCTAATGTTGACCAGGTATCGGTTTGTAAATGCTTACCAGTTGATATTAATGCCAGTGAATTATTTTTATTACCCGTTTTAATACAAACCGAACCGGCAAAATAATTCATCACCCCTGTTATAGCTACCAGTATAATGCCATAATCTAATTGCTGAATTGTGTGTGGATGAATAAGATTATTAAATGCTTCGTAAATGATGAATAATCCTGCAATTAAAATCAGGGAGCCTTCAATGGCTGCTGATATAAATTCGGCCTTGCCATGACCGTAAGGATGATCGAGGTCGCGGGGTTTTGCAGAAACATACAGGCTGTAAACACCAATGAGCCCGGCCACAACATTTACAATACTTTCAAAAGCATCTGTTAAAATAGCAACTGAGCCGGTTATATACCAGGCCACAGTTTTAGCCAATAACAGCACAATTGATAAAACTGCTATGCGCTTTTGAATTTTTAGATTGAACAATGCATTTTGCAAAGAAGAAAATTTGAAAGGCAAATATACAAAGCCCTATTGAAGGAATGGCTGGATAAAGGGTTGATTAATGGGTGACTCACTTCAAGAGGGTGACTCACCCATTAATCAGCCTCTACGCTAACAGTATTCTCTTACCAGGGTTTGCCGCAGCAAAGGAGTAGATATTATTGCGGATATAATCATTGTCGGCATAAGGATTTAATAAATTTTTCAATTCCGCTGAACTGGTAATAGAAAAGGACCTGGGCAAATATCCCATTCCCCAAAAGCTGCCCCGCTCAACTAATAAACATAATTTTTCTTCTTCCGTAACACCTTCATCTACCAACACAAAAGTGGGCAGGTTTTCTGTTAAAGCCGCCAGCGCCTTTTTTATTTTTAAATTATAAATATCCGGAGTTTCCAGTTCGGCTTCTTCCTTTTTGGTAAACGGCGATTTATCAATAAAACAAAGCCGGGCGTTTAGCTCAAATTCTTCTGCCATTTTTTTTAATAAAACCAACCCTTCATTCAATAAATTAAAATTGTATAAATGCGGCAGGTTCTTTTTCTTTTTATCAATGGCCAAACGTATATATCCCCTGTTATCTTCAAAGGAATATAAAGCGTACTTTACCAGTGGCTGTTTCTGGCTTTTATTATACCGCGGCCATAATCTTTTTATCTCTGTACTTTCCAGAACAATAGCTTCCAGCTCGGTTGCACATTGTTTAAAAGAAACTTTATAAATATTCCGGATAAAATTTTGTCTTTTAAGATCGGGATCATTTTGGGTAAAATGGCTGCTCACTCTTTTTTTAAGGTTGATGGCTTTACCTACATAAATAATTTTTTCTTTGCTGTTGTGAAAATAATAAACACCGGGTTTTGAAGGCAGCTTATCAATCACATCCTTATCCAGGTTCAGCGGCAGCCAATGCTCTGCAGATGTACGTTTCAGCATCAGGTCAATATGATTTTTAGCCCCATTTAACAGCATATATTCAAACAGCTTTACCGTTGCTTTGGCATCACCTCCGGCACGGTGCCTGTTTTCTATATTTATTTTTAAAGAACGGCAGAGGTTGCCTAAACTGTAAGATTGCAGGCCGGGAAAAACTTTTCGCCCCAAGCGTACGGTACATAGTTTTTTTGCAGTTAAATCGTATCCCGATTGTTTAAGCTGGTGTTTTAAAAAAGAATAATCAAAATTTACATTATGGGCAATAAAAATATTTTCATTCAGCATATCAAACAACACATCTGCAATTTCATCAAATGCCGGTGCACTGGCAACCATAGCATTATCAATACCCGTAAGCGAGGTAATATATTTTGGAATGAGCTGTTGCGGATTGATGAGCGTCTCAAAATGTTTTACTACCCTTTCTCCATCATGAATATAAACAGCAATCTCGGTTATGCCGTTTCCTGAAGCATAGCCACCTGTTGTTTCAATATCTACAATTGCATAATTCATTGAGCAACGAAAATACTAATTAGTTTAGTCAATAAAATATTTTTTCTGCCGCCAGCAATATTGCAAATTTGATAAACACTAAACTACAGTTATGGAAATTAAACCATTCCCCTTTCAAACACTTGACTGGGCAGGCATTGAAACGGAGTTACATGCCGGAACTACAGGAAATGCTTCATGGAAAATTTTTAAAATGGGAGATATCAGGATCCGTATGGTTGAGTATTCGGCCAATTACCTGGCCAACCACTGGTGTAACAAAGGGCATATTATTTATTGTATAGCAGGAGAAATGACAACAAAACTGGAAGATGGCAGGGAATTTATCTTATCAGCAGGTATGAG
>JANNYY010000647.1:0-18122 GCA_031410355.1 Chitinophagaceae bacterium
CATGATGAGCGGAATGGGAAGGGTTGTTAGTTACGAAAATTCGCCAGCCAATCCCGAAATACCAAATCCAAAATTGGCACAACGAAAATTATTTGCCGATGATAGAATGTTTCATTTTATGGCAAAGGTTGGTATAGAATATAATGGCAGCGATGGTATGGCCATGTTTGCAAACACCCGCTGGAAATTAAGCAGCATGTGGCATTTAGGATATCATGATAGGCATGGTTATGAAAGTGAAACCATGGTTGGAAGATATTTGGGAAGGATGCAATGGCTATATCCATACATTGGTTTTGATTATCATTATAAAGTTGAAGGCGGGCCCAAAAACATTTTCGGCAGCGAAGCAAAAAATTGGTTTGGGCAAAGCAGTAACAAAGACAATCGTAAAACGGTTGTTGCAGGTATTGCATACACATTACCCATGTTGTTTGTTGCAGATGCAAGGGTTGATGGCGATGGAAAATTCCGTTTTCAGTTGGGCAGGGAAGATATACCTGTAACAAAAAGATTAAGGGCAGGTATAATGATAAACACCGATAAAGAATATATGGCAGGGCTCAGGTATATTGTTACAAAATATTTTTCTGTTTCATCTCATTACGATAGTGATATGGGATTGGGTGCAGGAATTACATTCACCTATTAATTACTAATTTAGTGCCGGGAAATTGATACGGCTGTAAATTTTTTTATGAGATTTTTTTCATTTTTTATAATCCTGGTTTCAAATTTCGCTTACAGCCAGGTAATCAACAGGCCTCAGCACGACCCGCCCGAAACTATAAACAAGTACACTGCAGTGCTGGCATTTGATATTTGCACAAATACAATCACCGTTTCCGATGCCACAGAATTTAATGCAGGAGATACGGTATTGCTGATACAAATGAAAGGTGCCATCATTGACACCAGCAATACAGCCGCATTTGGTACCGTACTCGATTATGGCAATGCCGGTAATTACGAATTTAATTTCATTAGTGCAAAATCGGGTAATCAATTAACCTTTAAAAATAAGCTTACCCGTACTTATGATATACCCAATGGTGTTGTACAATTAGTAAGAATACCCAAATATAAATCCGCCTACTTTAGCGGAGGTTTAGTGCCGCTTGCATGGGATGGTGCTACAGGTGGTATCGTTTGTGTGTATGCATCATTAAGTATAAATTCAGTTGAAAATATAGATGCCAGTAACAGGGGCTTCAGGGGCGCTGCAGGATATAACGCATCATCATCTACCTGTAATCAAAATAATTATTATTACCCGGCCAGCAGCCAGTTTGCAGCCTTAAAAGGCGAAAGCATCGGGAGTGTACCTCAAAATATGCTTAAGGGTAAAGGCAGTTTTGCAGGTGCTGGCGGCGGTGGTAACAGTCATAACAGCGGCGGCGGTGGCGGCGGTAACGGCGGGGCAGGTGGTAATGGCGGTAACCAATCAGATAGTTGTAACCCTGCACCATTCAATAATGGCGGCATTGGCGGTAAAAGCCTTCAATACAACAGTGCGGTTAATAAAATATTTATGGGAAGTGGTGGTGGCGGAGGGCATGTTGAGAATGCTGCATATGCGCCTCCCGGAGGTGCCGGTGGAGGGATCATCATCATTATAACCGGTGATCTTGACCTGCTTGGCGAACGGATAATTGCTGACGGAGAGAATGGAATAAATTGTACTTCACTCGCTTGTAATGATGGGAGTTCGGGCGGTGGTGCCGGGGGAACCATATTATTAAGCGTAGCAAATGTTTTAACGCCCGTCAACATGGAGTGCAAAGGCGGCCAGGGTGCAAATATGTATGGTTCCATTGTACCTGGCGGCCGGGCAGGCCCCGGTGGTGGCGGCGGCGGCGGTGTTTTATATAGTAAAGGAAATGCTTTGCCGGCAAATATTACCTATGTAGCTGATGGCGGTGCTAATGGCGTAATACAACAGGATGCAAATAATGCGTGGGGCGCTACAGCAGGAACGGCAGGCATTAATTTTTTTAATTTGATTTTACCTTATGATACCGTTTTGTTTAAGCCCAATATTGATTCAGTAAGAATACAGGACAGTGTTGCTTATTGCAACAATGTTCAATTCACGGGCTTAGGATTTACAAATACTTACCCGGTAGCATCCTGGCAATGGTATTTTGGTGATGGAGGTACAGCCAATTCACAAAATGCAATTCATAATTACAATGCTGTTGGTAATTATAATGTAAAATTAGTTGTTACAGATATAAATGGTTGTAAAGACAGCATAACTACATCTATCAATACTGCAGGTGCAATGATTGCTGATGCCGGTACTGATTCTTCACTATGTGCAGGCGGGCCAGTTTCAATTGTGTTGAATGGAAATGGTACAGGTTCTTATTCCTGGTCGCCGGCAGCAGTGTTTAATAATAATACTTTGCAAAATCCAACAGCAACTATTAACACAACAACTAAATTTTATCTTACCGTTTCCAACGGAACAGGATGCAGTGCAGTGGATTCTGTTACCATCATGATCAATAAAAATCCTTTGGTAAAAACTTTAAAAGATACGTCAATTTGCAAAAATGCCACACTCATTTTAACAACAACCGGTGCGGTAAATTATAACTGGAGCCCGGGAATTTATGTGAGTGATTCAACCGTTGCCAGTCCGCAGTATATTGATACAGCCGCTCATACTTTATTTGTTTCCGGTATAGATTTAAATGGATGTATGGCAACGGATACGATCAAGGTAGATGTAAAAACCCCAACAACATTTATTGCCCCTCCAGGTAAAACAACCTGTATGGGAAAACCGGTTCAGTTAAACGGTAACAACGGAAATGCATTTCAGTATGTATGGTCGCCGGCATTTTATTTAAGCGATCCCAATATTAAAGACCCGGTTGCCAATCCCCCGGTTACAACTGCTTACACGGTTACCATAACAGATAATGCCTGCAATTACAGCAGCAGTTTTGCTGTAAATGCAACCGTGCTTCCATTACCATTTATCAATGCAACAAAAAGCAATGATATTAATTGTAATAAACCTTTTGCCCAATTAAAAGCAAGTGCAGCATCGGCTTATACCTGGGCGCCTGCTTATGCACTCAGTAACAGCAGCATTGCAAATCCAATAGCCAATCCCGCCATAACAACAACTTATTTTGTAACTGCTGCAGATAGTAATGGTTGCACTAATACAGACAGTGTAACATTGATGGTAAATTTTGTAAACAGTGGCATTTTACTGCCAAACAGTTTTACACCAAATGGCGATGGCAATAATGATTGTTTTGGCATACGATATTACCGCGATGTGCAGGATCTGGAATTTGTTATTTACAACCGCTACGGTATTACCGTATTTGAAACCCATAATGCTGCAGCATGCTGGAATGGCCGCTATAAGGGACAACCGGCTGATCCTGGCAGCTATGTTTATTTTATAAGAGCGAAAACGCTGTGTGGTAATGTTGTAAAAAAGGGAAGTGTTATGCTTCTAAGGTAAAGTTATAAAAAGAAATAACTTTCTTATCTGCGTTATTTCTCAAAACCCGGTGTATGTAACTATTGTAACACTCCTTTTATTTTATTAGTCACATCTTTGCAGCAACAAAAAAATAAATGGAGATAATTGGATATTTTCTGGCTGCACTGGTTGGCATTTCATTGGGATTGATTGGTGGTGGCGGATCTATATTAATGGTTCCGGTACTGGTTTATATTTTTGCATTGAACCCGGTAATGGCAACATCTTATTCTTTGTTTGTTGTAGGTGCCACTTCATTGGTAGGGGCTTTTAATAATTACCGAAAAGGTTTAGTTAGTATAAAAACGGCTTTGCTTTTTGGCCTTACATCTGTTACCACCGTTTTTATAACCCGCAAATTAATAATGCCTCATATTCCTGGGGTATTATTCAGCATTGACGGGTTCCAGATTAAACAATCAATGGCCATTATGGTTTTGTTTGCCATCTTAATGCTGATCGCTTCTGCAGCCATGATAAAAGGAAGCAAAGAGCCTGTACATGTTGATGCAGCCGCAACTTCGGGAGGTACTGCAAAATTTTTGTTGTATGGGATCCTGGTAGGACTGGCTACAGGATTTTTAGGAGCCGGCGGTGGGTTTTTAATTATCCCGGCATTGGTGCTTATTCTTAAAATGCCCATGAAGAAGGCCGTGGGTACATCTTTGCTTATTATAGCACTAAATTCACTTATTGGTTTCACCGGCGACCTGGGGCATATACATATTGACTGGACATTTTTAATAATTATTACAGCAATTGCTGTAGCAGGTATTTTTATTGGTGGCGAACTGGCTAAAAAAATTGCAGGTCATAAACTTAAAAAGGGCTTTGGCTGGTTTATATTGATCATGGGCATTTATATTATTATCAAAGAATTATTTTTTACATCTATTTAAAAAAAAATTATGAATGAACAGAACCAGGCTGATGAAAAATGTTGCGTAGTTACCTGCGATCTTCCTTTGAATGAAACATACTGGAACAATCAATATGATGCCAATACAACCGGCTGGGACCTCGGCGAAGTATCGCCGCCCTTGAAGGCCTATATTGATCAGCTAAACAATAAAAACTTACGGATCTTAATACCGGGTTGTGGCAATACTTATGAAGCTGAATATTTGTTGCAACAGGGATTTACCGATGTAACTGTTATTGATATTGCACCAACGCTGGTTGCAAAGTTGAAACAAAAATTTGCATCCAACCCCAATATTAAAATTGTTTTTGGTGATTTTTTTGAACATGTTGGAGAATATGATTTGATATTGGAGCAAACATTTTTCTGTGCACTTAACCCGCCATTAAGAAAAGATTATGTAACCAGGATGAACGAATTGCTGGCGCAAAACGGCAAACTGGTGGGCGTTTTATTCGACAGGGAATTTGAACAGCCGGGCCCGCCCTTTGGTGGTTGTAAATGCCAGTACGAACCTATGTTTGAAAAGGATTTCGATTTTAAAACTTTTGAACCTTGTAATAATTCATTTGTAAAAAGAAAAGGCACCGAATTGTTTATTAACCTGCAAAAAAAACAGCATGATAAAAATCATGTTTAAATGTTACAAATGTTACCGAAAACAAAAAAAGATCAATGAATTTTGCTGTACTAAAAATTAATTATGAAAATAGAGCAAATATATACCGGATGTTTAGCCCAGGGCGCTTATTACATCACATCCAATGGCGAGGCTGCCATTATTGATCCATTGCGTGAAACAGCGCCTTATATGGAACGGTTGCAAAAAGATAATGTAAAACTTAAGTATATTTTTGAAACACATTTTCATGCTGATTTTGTTAGCGGGCATGTGGATCTTAGTAGAAAAACAGGGGCGCCCATTGTATATGGCCCCAATGCTGTCTGCGAATTTGAATGCATTTCTGCAAAAGATAATCAGGAATTTAAAATTGGAGATGTAACTATTAAAGTGCTGCATACACCTGGCCATACCATGGAAAGCACAACCTTTCTTTTAAAAGATGAAACGGGTAAAGATTATTGCATTTTCAGCGGCGATACTTTGTTTCTGGGTGATGTTGGCCGCCCCGATCTTGCACAGAAAGCTGCAGGCATGACCATGGAAGACCTTGCAGGCTTATTGTATGAAAGTTTGATGACCAAAATAATGCCGCTGGCAGATGATGTAATTGTTTATCCTGCACATGGCGCCGGCAGTGCCTGTGGTAAAAACATGATGAAAGAAACAGTGGACACATTGGGTAATCAAAAGAAAATGAATTACGCTTTAAATCAACCTTCCAAAGAAGCATTTGTAAAAGCAGTTACCGATGGTCTGCAACCGCCTCCCGGGTATTTTGGTATGAATGTAGCCATGAATAAAAAAGGATACGAAAATTTTGAAACCGTGCTTAATAACGGCATGCAGGCATTATCGCCGGATGAGTTTGAGGTTGTTGCAGAAAATACAGAAGCCCTGATATTAGATACCCGGAGTAATGCAGATTTTTATAAAGGTTTTATTCCGCAATCCATTAATATCGGTTTAAATGGAGATTTTGCTCCCTGGGTTGGCGCATTAATCGTAGATGTAAACCAACCGGTTTTATTGGTAACAGATCCGGGGATGGAAGAAGAATCGGTAACACGCCTGAGCCGTGTTGGTTTCGACAAAGTTACCGGCCATTTAAAAGGCGGATTTGCTGCCTGGCTTGCTGCCGGCAAAGAAGCAGACCTTGTACACAGGATAACTGCTGATCAATTTGCAAAAGAAGTAAACACAGGCGAAGACAAAATTATTGACATCCGCAAGGATACTGAGTATGCCGCTGAGCATGTTGATGAGGCATACAACCGGCCACTGGCTTTAATTAACGACTGGATAAAGGACATTGATCCTGCTGAACATTTTTATATTCATTGTGCCGGTGGTTACCGCAGTATGATTGCAGCTTCCATTTTGCAGGCAAGAGGGTACAGAAACTTTACAGAAATTGACGGGGGTTTTAAAGCAATTGCTTTAACCGAAGTTCCTAAATCTGATTTTGTATGCCAGAGTAAAACAATGACTTTATAATTATTAAATCCACGAATACCTTATGAAGAACTGGATTAATAATAACAAGCTGTACCTGTTGGGTGCTGTGGCCGGTGCCATCGCCGGATACATTTACTGGCACCAGGTTGGATGCGTTTCCGGTATATGCACTATAACTTCAAAGCCGGTAAACAGTACAGTTTACGGAGCCCTGCTGGGGTCTTTATTGTTTGGGTTGTTTAAAAAAGAAAAGAAAAAAGAAATTATAAAAAAAGAAGATAATCATGACGTTTAATGAAATTATAAATTCAGATAAGCCGGTATTGGTTGATTTTTTTGCAGAATGGTGCGGCCCCTGTAAAACAATGGCACCGGTGTTAAAAGATGTAAAAAATGAAATTGGCGATACAGCCACCATTATAAAGATTGATGTTGACAAAAGCCCGCAAACTGCCCAGGAATACCAGATACAGGGCGTACCTACTTTAATATTATTCAAAAACGGTAAGCCGGTTTGGCGGCAAAGCGGTGTTGTACCCAGGGCAGGGTTGGTTAGTGTAATTAAAAAATTCGCAGTTTAAAAAAATCAGTAAAAATTATTATGAGTTTATTAGAGTGGATGAAACAACCATGGCCCTGGTATGTAGCAGGACCTTTAATTGGATTAACAGTTCCGGTATTGCTGATCATCGGCAATAAATCTTTCGGTATCAGCTCATCGTTGCGGCATATTTGTGCAGCCTGCCTTCCTGCCAACATAAAATTTTTTAAATACGACTGGAAAAAGGAAATGTGGAATTTGTTTTTTGTAGCAGGAATTTTTTTTGGAGGAATGATCGCTATGAATTTATTGGGTAATCCCAACCCGGTTAAAATAAATGCAAACCTCGCAAAAGACCTTGCAGGGTATGGCATTACGGATTACTCGGGGCTTGTACCAAAACAACTGTTCAATTGGGAAAGTCTTTTATCCCTTAAGGGATTTATTATGATGGTTGTGGGTGGATTTTTAGTTGGCTTTGGTACCCGCTATGCCGGCGGCTGTACAAGCGGCCACGCCATTATGGGTTTATCTACTTTGCAAATGCCATCATTAATTGCAACCTGTTGTTTTATGGCAGGAGGCTTTGTTATGGCCAACCTTATCCTTCCCTTAATTTTATCGCTATAAAAATCATCATGCAAAAAAATACAGATACAAATACCGATTTTGAAGTTCGTTCCCTTGATGCTATATGTGTAAATAGAAGCCGGTTAACACATAAATGGTATCATAATTTAAAATACCTGGTTGTTGGCCTCGCATTCGGAATCGTTTTTGTAAAAGGCGAGATCATCAGTTGGTTTCGCATCCAGGAAATGTTTCGCCTGCAGTCTTTTCACATGTATGGTGTAATTGGCAGCGCCATTGTGGTGGGCATCATTTCGGTATGGCTCATCAAAAAATTCAACATAAAAACATTATATGGCGAGGCCATTACCTTCAGCAAAAAAACATTTAATAAGGGCCAGGTTTACGGCGGCATCATATTTGGCTTAGGCTGGGCAATAACAGGCGCATGCCCCGGCCCACTGTATGCACAAATTGGTTCGGGCGCCTGGGTAGTAGTAATTACTTTGCTGAGTGCGCTTGCCGGTACATGGCTGTATGGATATTTCAGGGAAAAGCTGCCGCACTGATATTTGGAATATCTTTAAGTATGATGAAGCCTTTAGATAACCTCGCCAAATTTTTTGAACCAGCTTTGCTTAAGGAGATACAGCAGTTCGGCATCGTTCAGCATTTTAAAGAAGGAGACATTATTATGGATTACGGAAAATATATCCGTATGATGCCCATCATTTTAAACGGTACTGTTAAAGTGTTGAGGATGGATGAAGAAGGTAATGAAATTCTGCTGTATTATTTATCAAGCAGCGAAAGTTGCTCCATGGCTTACAGTTGTTGTATTGAAGCAAAGAAGAGCGAAGTAAAAGCCATTGCAGAAGATGATGTAGAATTGATTGCTATACCGAATATTAAATTAGACGAATGGCTTTGTACATATACGGGTTGGAAAAATTACATCATGCGTAGTTTTAATGAACGTTTTCTTGAGCTGTTGAAGTCAATTGAAAGTATAGCTTTTCATAAATTAGATGAACGGCTGATTGCCTATTTAAAAGAAAAGCAACGGCTGGGTGGCTCCAGCCTTATAAAAACATCTCACAATCTTATAGCAGGAGAGCTGGCCACATCAAGAGTGGTAATATCAAGACTATTAAAACAATTAGAGAACAGTAAGAAGATCATTTTGTACAGGAACGGGATAAAATTACTTGCCGCTTTAGATCAATAAATTTCTCAGATACATGCATTGTTTAATAATGATCATTTGCAGGCGTTACCATACCTGGCAGTTAAAATAAAACTCATTCTTGCAGGTACCGCAATAATTATTTTTCCCATGTAGTATAATCTCTATACTATGTATTTACAATAAGAGGTATTTTTGCAGAAACTGTTGCAAGTGAAACTTAATTTGCTGCAACGAACTTATTATTCAAATATTTGTTGTAACTTATTGGTAACTACCATTGCAATATATAGTTTGATTGCATAATAAGGATGTGTACATGTCAAATAAAAAACCATATCAAAAAAAAACCAAAGGATATTTAGCCGGCCAGGCTGCCAAACCATTTACTATTTTAAGTAAACCTCCCGTATTAAGCATACTTATATTTGTGCTGTTGTCGTTATTGTTTAGTTTACTTATTTACCAGCGCTACCAACTGGTAGAAGAAGCTAATAAAAAAGAAGCTTATGAAATAGTTAACCATGCCAAAGACTTACTCCAGGAAACCTTAACATACAGTTTATCTGCTACTAAAACACTTACATTTTTTATTGATAAAAACGGGCGGGTAAATAATTTTGATTCCATTGCAGCACAAATTCTCGAATCGGCTAAAGATATTGATGCACTGCAATTGGTGCCCGGTGGGGTGATACAATATGTTTATCCTTTAAAAGGTAATGAAAAAGTAATTGGGTATAATATATTAGAAGACCCGTTTAGAAATAAAGAAGCCCGCAAAGCCATTGAAAAAAAGCAAATGTTTTTTGCCGGCCCTTTTGAGTTAAGGCAGGGAGGTATGGGCGTAGTGGGACGATTGCCGGTTTACCGGAATAGTAAATTCTGGGGGTTTTCGGCTGTTGTTATAAAAATGGCAACTTTATTTAAAACAGCGGGCATTGATACTGCCGGAAAAGACGGGTATTATTTTCAACTCTCAAAAATTAATCCCGATACAAAAGCGGAAGAATTTTTTTTGTCGCCGCATAAAGAGTTAGCCCACAGTCAATCCGTTTCGGTTGATGTGCCTGATGGAGATTGGAAACTTTCGGTAAGTATTGCTGCTGGCCAGCGCGGTTTTGGAGATATTGTTTTACTTGCCCTGGTGGGTTTTTTATTTTCGGCTTTAGGCGCTTTCTTTGTTTACCGCTTTGCCATACAGCCACAAAAATTAAATGAACTGGTTATAAACAGAACACGGGAATTAAAGACCAGTGAAAACAATTACCGTTCGCTTATTGAACGGGTATCTGATGCTTTTGTAGCTATAGATAAAGATTGGGTATTTACTTACGTAAATGAAAGAGCAGGCGAAATTTTTGCAAAAGACCCGCAAAGCTTAATTGGTAAAAATATCTGGGACGAATTTCCGGAAGCTGTGGGCCAGCCCTTTTATCATGCATATTACAGAGCCATGCAAACGCAGGAATACCAATACCTGGAAGCATATTACACTGCTTTTAGTAAATGGCTCGAAAATCATATTTACCCTTCAGAAGACGGGCTAACGATTTTTTTTAAAGATGTTACAGATATTAAAGAGATAACGCAGGAACTAAGAGACAAAGAAGAAAAATACCGCTCACTGATTGAGCAGGCATCTGATGGAATTGTAATAACGGACCTGGAAGGAATTATACTGGAAATAAATAACAGTATGAAAAAGATGATTGGTGTAGAAGATGAAGAATTGATCGGGTATCATGTAACAGATTATATACCCGATGAAGACAAGGAGTTATTGCCTTTACGGATAAATGAATTAATGCAGGGCAAAAGCCTTTTATACGATAGAAGATTGTTAAAAAAAGACGGAACATTTTTAGACGTGGAGGTCAATTCTAAAATGGCCAGCTCTCATACTTTGATCGGGTTTATCAGGGATATTACTGAACGTAAAAAATATGAAAAAACCCTCAGGTACCAAGCCAGGCTGCTTGAAAGTGTTTCGGATGCTGTTACTTCAATTGATATTCACCGGTCTATAGTTAGCTGGAACAAAGCCTGCTTTGAATTGTATGGATTTACAAGCGAAGAAGCTATGGGAAAAAAGATACCTGAATTAGTAATTTTTGAATACCCTGGTACAACAAATGAGGAAGTTTTTAAAAAAGTTTACAGTGAAGGGCAATGGAAGGGCGAATTTAATTTTATACATCCAAAAACTAAAGAAAAACTATTTCTGCTGAGCAGTATTAATCTTTTAAAAAATGATAAAGGCGATGTAAGTGGATTTATTATCACCAGTAAAAATATTACCAACAGAAAAAAAGCAGAAGAAATAATTCAAAGATCAAATGAAAGGTTTGAACTGATTGGTAAGGCCACCAATGATGCTGTATGGGAATGGAACCTGGAAACCAGCGAGCTTTGGGGCAATGAAGCACATCAGCAATTGTACGGATTAACCGAGGCAGACCCTGTGCCTGATGATACAGAATGGAGAAACAGATTGCATCCGGATGACCGCCAGCGGATGACTGAAACAGTTGCAGAAGCATTGGCTTCCGATAGCAATGCTTTTGAAGCAGAATACCGGCTTTTTACAGAAAATAAAGGCTGGAGGTATATATTTGGCAGTACGTATATTGACCGCAATAAAGAAGGCAAAGCTGTTAGGTTAATGGGCAATATGACAGATATTACAGAAAGAAAACGGGCAGCGCAAGCACTCTTGCAATCAGAACAAAAATACCGGTTACTTTTTTATAATAATCCATTACCCATGTGGATGGCAACCATACCACACCTGGATATTATTGATGTTAATGAAGCGGCAATAAAACAATATGGCTACAGCAGGGATGAGTTTATAAAACTGAATGCAAAAGATATGCGCCCCCCCGAAGATGTGGAGCATTTTGTTAAAGAGGTTGAAAAAATGAAACCTGGTATTAATAACACCAGGTCCTGGCGGCATAAAAAAAAAGACGGAACAATACTTCATGTAGAAATATACAGTCATGAAATTATGTATGAAGGAAAGCGGGTTTGGCTTGGTTTATCGCATGATGTAACTGAAAAATACGAGTCAAAGCAACTATTAGAAAAATCGTATGAAGATATCCGTCAATTGGTTTCCAGCCTGCAAAGTATAAGGGAAGATGAACGGACCAGTATTGCCCGTGAAATACATGATGAACTGGGGCAACAGCTAACAGGGCTTAAAATGGATATGCATTGGCTTTCCCGAAAAATAAACAGCACCGATCCTGACATTACCGGCAAAATGAAAGAAAGTATAGAATTGATAAATACGACCATCGCGTCAGTACGGAAAATTTCTACCAACCTGCGTCCAAGTATTCTTGATGACCTGGGTTTATTGGCGGCCCTGGAATGGCAGGGCGAAGAATTTGAAAAACGTTCGGGTACAAAAGTTATATTTATTAATAAGGTGGGCGAGATAACCGTACAGCCACAGGCTGCTACAGGCATATTTAGAATATACCAGGAACTGCTTACCAATATTGCACGTCACGCAAATGCAAGCGAGGTAAGGGCTGTATTGCACAAAGATGAAAACATGCTGTACTTTACCATAAATGATAATGGCGTTGGGTTTGATTTAGATAACATAAACCATAAAAAAACCCTGGGATTGCTGGGTATAAAAGAACGAACTTTACTGCTGGGCGGCACTTATGAATTTAACAGCAGGCCAGGCCAGGGTTCAGTTACTACGATTTCTATACCATTATCACTGGTGAATAATCCGGTTTAAAATAGTTACCATGTTACGAATATTAATTGCTGATGACCATAGTGTAGTGCGCAAAGGACTGCGGCAGATTTTATTGGATGAATTTCCTACCGCCGAAATTGGAGAAGTGGCTGATGCAGAAGAGTTGATAAAAAACGTAATGGCTGCCCCCTGGAACCTGGTAGTGAGCGACCTCTCTATGCCTGGCCGAAGCGGACTGGATGCATTGCAACAGATAAAACTGAGTTACCCTGATTTGCCGGTTTTGATTTTAAGTATTCATCCCGAAGAGCAATATGCTATACGTGCACTTAAATCCGGTGCATCGGGATATTTAAGCAAGGACACTGCACCAGACGAACTGGTAAAAGCAGTGCAAAAAGTATTGCTTGGTAAAAAATATATATCGCAGGCTATTGCAGAAAAATTAGCCGGCAACTTTTCATCAGACATTGCGGCGCAGCTTCACGAAACCCTAAGCGACCGGGAATTTGATGTAATGAAACTTTTAGCAAACGGCAAATCGGTTTCAGAAATTGCCGAAATGCTTTCTTTAAGTGTAACAACAGTTAGTACTTACAGGGCCCGGGTAATGGTAAAAATGAGTTTAAGATCCAACTCCGATTTAACCAAATATGCAATTGAAAATAAACTGGTCTGACTTTTCACATCCGCTAAACAACCATGTAGCCGTGGAACTACAGCATTATCTGTCTAATACTACATATCATCTTTCAGCATTAACATACATTACAGGCTATAATAAATTTTTATGCCTGAAACAGGGCCTGCAAAGCTTTTATTAATTGTTGATAACTCAATGTTTATAATTGAACGCCTTTTAATTATTCTTAAAGAAGTTAAGGCAGTAGAAAAAATAGTTACCGCATCAAATTATGATGAAGCGGTTAACATACTGGGGCAAATGAAAACGGATATTGTTTTACTGGATATTGAGTTACCGGGCAAAGACGGTATCGGGTTATTAAAGTACATTGTAAAATATTTTCCTGCTGTTAAAATAATTGTACTCAGCAACCTGGCCAGCGATTATTATCAAAAATTGTGTACAAATTCAGGTGCAAGTTTTTTTATAGATAAGTCGAAAGACTTTGACAGGATTCCCCAGGTTATATCTTTGATATTGGAATAAGAACACGTTGTATTTATGTCTACTTAACAGGAAAATAAAAATATTGTTACCAGATTAATGCTGTGATAAACCAAAAAATTGAAAGATCTGATACTTAAGAAAAACCAACTTACCAGATTGATCTTTTGGTTAAAGCACGGGTAAAATTAAATGTAAGTACAGGGGAGCAAAGCCAGCCTTGCATTGTTTTAGTTATAAATCCTGTCAACTGCAGGTTTATATTTTTCCATAATAACCTTACGTTTCAATTTCAGCGTGGGTGTAAGCTCGCCGCTGTCAATGGTCCATTCGTTTGGCAAAAGCTCAAATTTTTTTATCTGCTCTACATGGTTAAAAAACTTGTTGAAAGAGTCAATCAGTTCTTTATACAGGTCTAAAACTTTTGGATTATGGATGGCATCTTCAATAGTGGTAAAGTGTATTTCTTTATGCAGCATCCATTCTTTTAAATTAGTAACAGACGGTACAATTAAAGCACCAACAAATTTTTGTTCGGCACCCACCACCATCATCTGTTCTACAAATGGCGATTCTTTCATTTTATTTTCAATAGGTTGTGGCGCCACATATTTACCGCCGCTTGTTTTAAATAATTCTTTCTTACGGTCGGTAATTTTTAAATATTTACCATCTTCAAAAACGCCAATATCGCCGGTGTGCAACCAGCCATCTATTATGGTTTCGGCTGTAAGGCCCGGCTTTTTATAATAACCCATCATTACGCTGGGGCCCTTTACGCAAATCTCGCCATCAGCTTCCAGCTTTACTTGCTGCCCCTGCAGAACAATACCCACTGTGCCAAATTTGGTGCCTCCTTTTGTTTTGCAGTTAACACTAATTACCGGGCTGTTTTCTGTTGGGCCATATCCTTCATAAACAGGTATTCCCGCAGCAGTAAAGATCCTTATCAGCCTTACCTGGCATGCAGCACCCCCGGTAACTATCAATTTTATATTGCCGCCTAATGCCTCACGCCATTTGCTAAAGATCAGTTTATTGGCCAAAGCCAGTTGCATTTTGTACCAAATACTTTGTGATTTTTGATTATCGTATTCGTTTGCCAAAGCAACCGACCAGTAAAATAATTTTCTTTTTATACCCGTAAGTTCCGCACCCTTAGCCATTATTTTTTCATAAGTTTTTTCAAGCAGCCTGGGAACAGTTGAAAATAAAGTTGGTTTTACTTCTTTTAGATTTTCAGGAATGGTATCCAGGTTTTCGGCATAATAAATAGAAGCCCCACTGCTGATGTAAATAAAGGAAACCATCCTTTCAAAAATATGGTTGAGCGGCAAAAAACTTAATGCTCTTGCATTTGGATCATCACTAAAAGGAAAACTGTTTACTGAATTGATAACATTGGTAACAATATTACGGTGGCTTAACATTACGCCCTTTGGTGTACCGGTTGTGCCCGAAGTATAAATTATGGTGGCACAATGTTCTGCTTTAATAATAGATTTTACTGCCTCCATTTTTTCCATATCCGCCTGGGTAATATCTGCCAAAAGTATTTTCCAAAATATTGCATCGGGTAATGTGTCAAAACTGTACACATTTATTAAACTGGGTACTTTATCATGGATAATATTTACTTTATCTAAAATTTCCTGCCCGCTTACAAATGCATGTTTAACAGCGGCATCATTAAAAATAAATTCCAGTTCGTTAATATTGGTGGTTGGGTAAATGGGGCAAAGCGCAACACCAATTTGCTGACAGGCCAGGTCAAGCATTAGCCACTCGGGCCGGTTTTTTGATACCAAAGCAATCTTGTCCTGGTTTTCAATGGTCATGTCGTTACCGCTAACACCCAGCTTTAATAAGCCTGCACTTAGTTTGTTAACTATATCTTTCACTTCAACCGTGCTGTAGTTTATCCAGTTACCATTTTCTTTTCCGCTAAGCATATCAGCTTTTGGAAATTTGCTTAACTGAAAATCAATGTAATCAAAAAGCCGGGAGTTCTCATTCATAGCAATCGTTTATGCCAAAGCCAATCTTCCACTCATGTTTACGAAGGCGTTGGAGTTTTATTCTTTGAGTTACCAGTAATTATTACAGCGTTTAAAATTTTATTTTTACGCTTGTTTTAAATTCCTTTAGGGCTTTTGATTCTTCAGTTTTTCGTATTCCCTTTCGGCAATGGTGTCTTTATCGGTTTTATACGCTTTCATAAACTTAAAAACAAGGCCAATGCCAAGGCCCAGCATTACCCATAAAGGCCAGGGGGTTTGGGTATTATGTTCATAGCGGCCGCTTGTTAAATACCAGATAACCCAGCAAATGCCCGTGGTTATTACAAAGCCAATAAGGCTGTTTTGAAAATCGGCCCGGCGTTTGGCAAGCTGCCATAATTTTTCATCGCGTTGCTCTTCCATATTATTAAGGTTTATGCAACAAGTTAATAAAAAATAGTCATTTCACACTTAGTATAGTGGAGAGAAAATAACGCCTGCTTTTTTAATGGTAATACTGGCCCGCGGGTACTTTAAAAATCCTGTCCTGCAGAAAACGGTTTAGCGCTGTATATTCCTGGGTATGTGCATTGGTCCAGGTTTGGTATGCCGGTAAATTTTGTGCAGTAGCAAAAACCCATTGGTTGTAGGCATCAAACAAGCCTTCCTGGGTATATTGGCGGTGTAATTCAAATAATTTAAATGGAAATTTTGCGGCGTAGCTCGCATCCCAGTCTAAAATAAACCGGGTTCTGATCATGGTTAGCGTTTCGGCATTTATACCTGATGAAGCCAGGGCGCTTTGTTTATTCATCGTTTTTAAAAATGCGGTGACAAAACTGTTTTTGTCCTTATTGTTTTTTTCGAGGTTGGCATCGGTAAATAATTTTTTATAACCCTCTACTAAAATATTTTTTATTTCGGGGCTGTAAGCGCTCTTTGGATCAATGTTTAAAAATATTTCGCCATACAGCAGGCTCCATACTTTATCGGTGGTAAAATAATAATACTTACTGGCATTAAAATAATTGCCGGCAAAACCCGGATCTTTCTCAATTCCTTTTTCCCATTGCTTTATGGCAGTGTAATCATTTTTGGTCCATAGCACTTTGCCCAGTTCATTATATAAAGCGCCGCTGTTTGGTAGTTTTTTAATACCTTTTCTATAAATATTTTCGGCTTCTTTGGCGTCTTCCAAAGCCCAGTAAGCATCCCCGGCAATTTGAAAACACTGGTCATCCACATCATTCCTGTCGAGTAACGGATTAAAAACTTCAATGGCCTTTTTATAATCTTTCATGTAATAATAATTCAAACCCAGGTCTTTGCCCAGTTCCAGGTCATTGGGTTGCAACACAAGTGCCCTGTTGAGTACCAGGATGGCATTGGGATAATCTCCCTTGTGCATAAAAGTTCTTGCATTTTCCTGCAATTGTTTGGCATCCTGTGCAAACAATATGGTTTGGCAACAAACCGCTATAAGTATTAAAAAATATTTTTTCATCAAATTAAAGATACATTGAAAAGTAATAAAAGATTATTACCCGTTAAAGATTAACAGCTTATTCGGTTTCTGAACCGGCAATTAAATGGGTAAGCAACCCGTCTCTCAGCTTTGGCTCAAACCAGGTACTTTTAGGCGGCATCACATTTCCGCTGTCGGCTATATCAAATAATTGCTGAATGGTTACCGGGTGCAAACTGAATGCCACAGCCATTTCGCCGCTGTTAACCCTTTTTTCCAGCTCAGCTAAGCCTCTTATGCCGCCAATAAAGTCAATCCGTTTATCGGTGCGCTGGTCTTTTATATTCAGCACAGGATCCAGTAAATTATTTTGCAGGATGGAGATATCCAAAACCCCGATAGGGTCTTCGCTATAACTGTTTTCATTAGCCGTTAAGCGGTACCATTGCTTATTTAAATACATGCCAATTTCATGCAGTTTTGCAGGAGAAAAAGCTTTCTTTGCTTTTTCAACAGAAAAATTATTTTTAACGGCCGATAAAAAATCGTCATTACTCATTCCGTTTAAATCGCTAACCACCCGGTTATAATCCATAATGTACAACTGGTTGGATGGAAATAAAGTAGTTAAGAAAATATTAGCGCCTTCGGGAGATTTTTTTCCTAAAGCAGCCCTTACTTTAGCTGCCGACGCTGCACGGTGGTGCCCATCGGCAATATAGGTACCGGGTACTTTTTCTTTAAACAGGGTTGAAATTTTTTCAATGGTAGCATCGTCATTTACTATCCAGATGCTGTGCTGAATATTATCAGCAGCAGTAAAATTATAAACAGGGCTTTTCTTTTTCCAGGTATCAATTATCGCATCAATTTCAGCAACATTTCGGTAAGCTAAAAAAACATTCCCGGTTTGTGCACCGGTTGTTTTAATATGATTGATCCTGTCCTGTTCTTTTTCCGGGCGGGTAAATTCATGTTTTTTTATCAGGCC
>JANNYY010000648.1:0-3954 GCA_031410355.1 Chitinophagaceae bacterium
GTAATTTTAAAAAAAATGATTGGTTTCTTAAGAGATGAAGCCAACATGATCTCCGCATCTACAAATGATTTTTGTAAGCCAGGAAGGATAATTAACAGGTCACTGTCTTTAATTGATCTTTGTACCTTCTCAATGATCGTATCATGATCAGCAGGCAGAAAAGGGATAAGGTCTGGCTTTATCCATTTAGTTTTCAGGATGGCCTCAAGTTTTGTTACGAGGGCAGTATGCTGATGCTGGTAACTGATGAAAACCCTTACGCTGCGCCATTTACCAAATAAACCCTGTAGCAATATAAATAAGCCAACAATAATTACCGCTGCTGCTGCCAATAATGCCATCAGGCCAATTTGCTTTAAATTGTTCAATACAAGCTTTAAAAAGTCAGAGAACCCCAAACTATAAACCTTGGAAAAATATTTGTAAAATGAGTATAGGATAATTGCTGTTGCGGGAAATATGGCCCAGTTAAAAAAAACTTCAAGCCGGCGACCTCTTCGTTCTTGTTGCTCTGGAGTATAATTGCGCATATATATTTATCTATGGTAAGATACGTTCTTTTAAAATTGTAAAGCAAAAGTTATGCAGGCAGGCGATCCCCTATTTTTGCTTTCCATGCTGCCTTAATCAAAAACAGGTATAAATTTTTTAACCAATTGTATTTAAGACGTAAATTAAAAACCGGTTCAGGCATTTAAAACTTTCTATTATTTTTGAGTTGCCTGCAAAAAACAAAAAACACTTTAGTATGTTCAAAAACTTTTTTGGCGATAATAAGATACAGGTTGAATTTACAGACGACGGCACAGGTGAACTGATTGCAAGATCGGCCATGAAACCCGGAGATTTGCCAGAAACATTTGAAATTAACACAACCCTTAATTGGCAAGGGCAGGAATGGGCAGTTACCCAAGCCGACCCCATACATTCAAAAGATTTTATTGAATCCGGATATCTAAAACTCAAACTACAAAAAGTTCAGAAAATTGACCCCAACAATATTCTTTATACGTTGCCCACCATCTCAAACGAATTTCCTGTTGTTGCAGGCAAACCGGCTTTTAATAATTTCAATACAAATTTTTATGAAGACGATTGGCGGCAAAGGGAATTCTTAAACAGGGCTTCGCTGCCGGTTGTGGAATTGGAAATAGAAGAAATAAAAAAGATCTGGAATGATCATAGTAAAAAAGTTGAAGGGAACTTTAATGCATTCACCAAAATTCACGTAAGAAGCAGCATTGGTTTACCATGCCTAAATATTGATTTAAAAAAATTACAGGATATTTTAGCCATAACTGAAACCGGAAGCGCCTATATAGACAGCAGGGGTTTTGTTGAAAATGGCTTTTCATTTGAAACGGAAAATACCACTTACCTGGGCATAGTTTTAAAGGAAATGGTTACAGAACTTTGTGTGCTCAACTTTAATGAAAACAGCCTCACCGAAATAAAAGCTATAAACCGCCTGTTCAATTTAATGCATGTAGACTGGTACAACTGCCACATTATTGATGAGCATGATTAATTTTAGCCAGGTGGCTTTTCCACTCTCCGTAAACCAGCTACCGCATGCCGCCGTCCAGGTTTGTAACAGCGCCCTCCCACCCTTCATTACATTAAGTTAGTGGTAGTTAAAATTTGTTCTTCTTACACTTACAATTGTTCTGGTAAACTATAAGTTCTTCCGGTGTTTTGTTTTTTAAGATAATCCATAAGCGGTGCAAAATAATCTACCATAGGTTGGGCGCTCATGTCACTGCCTACAGTATTTTTTAAATGTTCTCTCCAGTCAACGGTAGCTCCGGGACGCATCAGTTTGCGTAAAAAATCGCCGGCCGCTTTGCTGCCCCAATAATTGGTAGCATGAGGATCCTGTTTAAGAATATTTTTTGCAATGTAACTGTGTACCTGGAACAGTAACACATTGCTTATTGAGTAATCGTAATATTGCCCCGGATCATCATTAATATGTGTTTTTGTTGCTGCATCACAATAGCCGTCTGCATCTTTGCGGTCAGCGGGAGGCACAATACCCTGGTATTTTTTTACAAGCTCCCACCATTTTGCATTGTATTGTTCTTTAGGTAAATTCTTTGCATAAAGTTCATATTCAAAACTGGTCATCACCCCGCTGCCCCATGGAATGTGTACTATGTAGTCAAGCGCTTCACTCAATAGTTTCAGCGTGTCGTTGGTTTTAACACCGGCAGCAATCAATCCCTGGCTTTCTAAAAGCGGCTTTTGTAAAGATGCCAGGCCAATCATGCTTCCGAATGCTTCATGGTATCCACGGTTAGCTCCGGTACGTAATACAATAGGAATATCAGGCTTTGAATACTCCATATAATAATAAATATGCCCCAGTTCATGCAGTACCGTTGTCCACCATTCTGTGTTTGGTTCTACACTCATCAATGAACGTACATCCTTATCGTAATCCAAATGCCATGCAGATGCATGATTATTTTTTGAATAAGCGGCATTTGCAGGCAGTGGATATAAGGAAGATTTATCCCAAAAAGATTGTGGCAGTTTAGCGAACCCGAGCCCAGTCCAGAATTCTTCTCCTTTTTTCATGATCCATTCGGGGCCATTCTTTTTTAATACCGGGTCTATGTTCAATCCTTCTACATTAATTAAAGCGCCCCAGTCTTGTCCCCAGCGGTTGGGCAACCAGTCTGCAGGTAGATATTGCGGAACGGGCTGGTTGTATTTTTTGGCAAGTTCATAACGTGCCCAGGTATGCAGTTCCCGGTACAATGGCCACACATCATGTATAAAGCCTTGTGTTAAGCTCATCATTTCATCTGAGCTCATACCATATTCTTTAGCCTGGTATGCAAAAAAATCACTGTACCCAAGCGGCTTTACACACTCATTACGGAGCCGTTGTAATTGCTGCAAGCCGTCTTTAAGGGTTTTGCCAACTTCTTTACTGGCAGTCCATGCAGCGGTATGCCCCGCTAAAGATCCATTACCTTTTAATATATCATCCAGGTTATTGGTGCTAACTTTTTTGCCGTTGAGCATATATGTAAAGCCATAAAGCTTTTCTAACTGGGTATTAGTTGCATCAATCCTTTCCTTTACCAGGCCGCCTGCAGTTTCGGGATTGTTGCCGGCAAAAAATAAAATGTATTCAAACTGTTTTACCTGTATTGGAGTGAGTTTATCTTTTGCTGCCAGGTATTTTTTTGCGCTGTCAATATTTGCCGTGCTGCCGGTGAATTTTGCCAGTGCCTCATCAGTTGCGGCGGCTGCTTTAGAAGCGGTGGAATCGCCGGCAACGATATGCGTATTAAGCAGCCACTGCCCTTCGTTGGATGCTGTGCTTAGCCTTTTGTAAATACTGTCGTAGTTATCAAGGTAAACCTTTGCCTGCGATTGCAGCAATTCATTTCCGGCAGTTTTGTTCTGTTGCTGATTACAGGCTGCCAGGCATATTATTATAAAAGCAGAAGCATAAATTAATTTCATAAGCGGGGTTTTGTTTTTCGAATATACATTTTTTCTAACAAATTATATTTGCCGCTGCGTTTCATTTCACCCCACAAGTCTTCCATTTGTTGTCGCAGCTGTTCGAGCCCGCAGCATTAAAAACTTTCTCCTATTTTTGAGATAATAATGATTAACGAAACAGAAAATAAAAAGATAAGTAAGTTTTTAAGTTTTGTTTTGCGGCATAAACCCGAAAGCATTGGCTTAAAACTTGACGAAAACGGGTGGGCCGAAACAAAAGAGCTGCTTGAAAAAATGAATGGTGATACATTTGAATTAACTGCTGAAATGCTGAACCACATTGTTGCTACAAACAACAAGCAACGGTTTTCATTTAACGAAACCAAAACGAAGATAAGAGCCAGCCAGGGACATTCGATTGATGTGGATCTTAACTTAAAAGAAACAAAGCCACCCGAATATTTATATCATGGCACAGGCGAAAAATTTGTA
>JANNYY010000649.1:0-1934 GCA_031410355.1 Chitinophagaceae bacterium
TGTCAAAATCGGCAGTTTCAAAATTTACATACGGCACCATGTCCCAGTTTTTTTCTGTCATGCCTTTGTAGAGCTGCGGTTCAAAAGTTTCTTTAAGCCATCCTCCTAAATCAGCGCCTAACTTATCATACTGCGTTGTAAGTAATGTCATGGTATGCTGGTAATCGGCGCCATCACTTACATGGTTATCCATCAAAATGTCGGGGTCGAGCCAATGAAAAACTTGTGTAAATGCCTTTGCTTCTTTGCTGTCGCATTTGGTGAAATCCCTGTTCAGGTCAAGGTTTTGTGCATTGCCCCGAAAACCATATTCCAGCGGTCCATTTTGGTTGGCTCTTGAATAAGAATTGCGGTTGAGGCATCCGCCAATATTATATACTGGGATAAAAGCCAGGGCAACATTATCTGGCAGTTTAATTTTGTTGTTTACAATGTCTCTTACCAGCATCATACTGGCATCAATGCCATCGGGCTCGCCAGGGTGAATGCCATTGTTGATAAGGATCACCGCTTTGTTTTGTTTATGCCATTGAGCAGCATCAAACTTTCCATCGTTACTAACCAATACCAGGTGCAGGGGATACCCGGCATCACTCATGCCCATTTCTTTTACCAATATTTTGTTTGAAATTTTATCTAAATTTTTGTACCAGTCAATGGCTTCAAAATAAGTAGCGCTTTCCACACCATTTGTTTTTTCAAAACGGCATTGTTGTGCATCAGTAGTATAAAAAACAGAAATGAGTATCGAAATAATAAACAGCTTGCTCATGCAGGTTAATTTTTTTGTTAAGCTACAATAATTTCTTTTTAATAAACAGCCTTTAATAAAAAATAAGACCGCCCTACAATTTTGCAGCCCGGTCTTATTAAGGATTTTAAAAACTATTTAATGATTACAAATGATTGGTTTATTATTTCATTGGTATTACTGATCTTAATAAAATACCTCCCGGGGGGTAATGGCCGTACATATAAATCAATATTTTTTTCTCCGTTTGCAACCTGTGGCTTCATTACAACCCTTCCTGAGAGGTCTGTAATAACCAGTGTGCTGTTTTCGGTTAAAGCATGTTGCAATTTTACAGTCAGTTTTTCTTTTGTAGGGTTGGGATAAACCAATGCATTTGAAAAATTATCTGCAATTCTTACAGCAATGGTTTTACTATTGCTAAACTGGGCATCAATATCAATCATTTTTAAACGGTAGTAAACGGTATTTGAATTGGGCAGGTTAATATCTGTAAAAGAATAATATGCTAAATTCCTCCCGGCCACTTCTCCAATTTTATAAAACCTGCTACCATCTGTACTTCTCTCTATTTCGTATTTTTTAAAATTGGTCTCAAAAGTTGCATACCATTTTAAAAAAACAGATTCGTTATTTTTTTGTGCAGTAAAATCGGTAATAGTTACTGGTAATAGTCCGGTACATTGCCAAACCTGGTAAACATACTCAGGATGGTCAATATATGGATTGCGATTGGACTGTAAAGCAAAAACAGCGTTATTCCGGTTAATTTCTTTAGTGCTAACCGGATCATTGTTATGCCACTCAAACAGCATTTTTAAATACCAGTTATCAAAAGCCTGGTAAGCAGTTCCATTTAATACATCGTTGGCATTGCCATTACCCTGCCAGCCGGCCACCAGGTTTTCGTACCGGGTAGCCATATATAATTGTCCACGGGCAAAGTCGCCTTTGTATTCATTCCTTGGCTCAAATACCACACCGGTAAATCCAGGGTAAGTATTTGGTCCCAGTTTACTGCCATTTTGCGATGTCCAGGTAGGAGCACTCACCGGGCCATAAGGCTGGTTACCCCTTTTATTATTTACAAAACCATCGGTGGGAAACAAATGGTTCAAGTCGGAATACATGGGATAAGCATCGAATACCGGCAAGGTGGCACCCCAACTGATCGATCGACTCG
>JANNYY010000650.1:0-9303 GCA_031410355.1 Chitinophagaceae bacterium
TGCATACCTGAAACTAAAAAATGTTGTTTAAGAAATACACGTTCAAATTACTATATTTGAGCAGCTCAAATTTAACTGAATACTACAGTAAATAACAGAAACCAAATAAACTATTATTTAGCCGGTCTTTTAAATACTGAAGCCTTAACTCAAAATAAAAATAAACCAGTTACTAAATCCCGCTTATGTCAAAAAAGAAACACAGGCAATCAACTGTAAATACATCAACAGCAACTGAAGTTAAATCCGGGAAAAAAAATACACAAGGAGTTGCCAAACCCGGTGGATTAAACAGTATGACTAACTGGTTAATACTTTTAGTGATTTTAATCCCGGTTCTGTATTCTGAAAAAACTCTTGACCCAAATATTACTATCCGGTATATTTTTATGTGCAGTGTATTATTGGGCATGGCATTTTATTTTTACATTATCCGTAAAACAGCTTTTCAAATACCACAATCTTTTCTTGTAAGATCTGTATATGCTTTGGGAATTGCTTTTGCTGCCTGGAGTATTATCAGTATGTTTTCTGCAATAAATTATCGTGAAGGGTATTACGAGGTGAGCCGTCACCTGATGAATATTATCCTGTTGTTTTTTGTAATGATAACCATATCAAAAGAAGAAACACAAGTATTAAAACTGTGTAAGGTTTTAGTAGTGGTTTCAATTTTTCAAAGTTTTGTTGGCATATTACAATATTATGACCTGGCGTTCACGCAGTTACCAGGTGCCAATGCCAAACCTTATGGCTTAATGAGCAACAGGAACCTGTTTGGTTCTGCACAGGCATTACTGCTGCCATTTGTAATTTATGTATTTTATAAAGCAGCAAAGTCCTGGAAGTTAATCAGCGCTGGCGCTATTATCTGTATCATTATCTCGCTGCTCATTTCTCAAACAAGATCAGCCTGGATTGCAGCCGCCGCTATCTTTCTTATTTCTCTTATCCTTGTTTTGATCTTTTCGCCCATTAACAGAAAAAAATGGATCATAGGTTTTATTAGCACCATGCTGTGTATTGCAGCTACCGTGTTACTTGTTTTGGTAACAGACAGTGAAGGAACCCTAAAAGAATCGCTTAAAGAAAGATCGAAAACTTTTACCCAAACTTCAGATCAAAATACAAAAAGCGTTGCTAACGTACAGGAAAGAATTAAGATATGGAATAAGACAATAAGATTGATCAAAGACAAGCCGATAACGGGTGCCGGGCCTGGAAACTGGAAAATAAATGTTGCTGCTTATGGCTCTGATGGCCTTGCGTGGCGATACGGCAGATTTGGCCCCGACAGGCCTCATAATGTTTACCTTTTAATAGCCAGCGAAACGGGAATTCCCGGTGCGGTATTATATTTTGGCATGTGGGTATTAATAGCCATTGTTGCATTCAATGTAATTTATAAACCTCAATCAGAAGATCAACGGATCCTTATTATACTTATGTTATCCGGTATTGCAGCTTTTGCCTGCGACAGTATGTTCAGCTTTCCAAACGAAAGAATAGAACATACCCTTTACCTGATGTTAATGTGTGGAATAATTTTGGGATCTTATAAAAATGTTGCTGCACCAGGTGACTCCCAAAAGAAATCCATTAATAAACCACTGCTGGTTTTAATCATATCCATATTAATTTTTAACCTGTTTATTGGTTACAAAAAATATAATTATGAAGTACACCTGAACCGGGCTAAAGCATTTGAAAATATTAATAATTTTACCGAAATGCTTTCAGAAGCAGAAGAAGGTAAAAGTGATTTTATAACCATGGGGCCGGAAACAGGAATAATTATGCAATTAAAAAGCAGCATTGCATTAAAAGAACTTAAACAATACGATAAAGCACTTACCGAAATTAATATAGCCAAAAGTTACAATCCCTATAATGCGAATATATGGAGCACCATGGGCACCATTTATACAGATATGAAACAGTACGATAAGGCTATACCATGTTATGAAAAAGCTTTACAGATTACGCCTGATCATGAAATTGTTTTAAAAAACCTGGCCGTTAATTATTTTATGGTAAATAATTATGAAGCCTGTATTAAAACCATAAATAAGTTTATTATTAAAGATGATGTGTACCTGACAAACCTGTTTAATGAAGCAACCAAAAGAATGACAGAAAAGAAATAAATATATGGCTCTGTTACGAAAAATAAATACAAAAGCTAAAACGGAAATCAACACCGGTTTTGGTACCAATGCAGGCGACTATGGTGGACGCTTTGTAAATAAAACAGGTAAACCAAATATTGAAATAAGGGGGGTGCCTTTTTTAAGCAGGATAAGCTGGTATCATACTATGCTGGGGTTGCCACGCTGGAAATTCCTGTTCATTATTTTTTCTTTTTACATTCTTATAAATTTTCTTTTTGCAACTATTTATTATATTATTGGTGTAGAAAATTTAAATGGAATTAACAGTGCAACCGAAATAGGTAAATTTGGCGCTGCATACTTTTTTAGTGCACAAACTTTTACCACAGTAGGTTATGGCCATATCAGCCCTTCGGGTTTTTTAGCCAGTTCTATTTCGGCCGGCGAAGCTTTGGTAGGCTTATTAAGTTTTGCCATTGCTACCGGTTTATTTTATGGCAGATTCAGCAAACCGAGAGCCTACCTGAGATTTTCAGAAAATGCAATTATTGCTCCTTACAAAGATATTACAGCATTAATGTTACGGGTCACACCTTATAAAAACACAACGCTTACCGATGCAGAAGCAAAAGTTACTTTAGGTATGACGATAGAAGAAAACGGAAAAATGGTCAATAAATTTTTTCCACTGGAATTGGAATTCAAGGTAGCCAATGCATTAACACTTAACTGGACAATTGTACACCCTATAACTGAAGACAGCCCGTTCTATAATTTTTCTATTGAAGACTATGCAAATATTAATGGCGAGATCATCGTCTTTATTAAAGCATTCGACGACATGTTCAGCAATACCGTGGTGGATCGAAGTTCTTATACCTTAAAGGAAGTGGTTGTTGGCGCAAAATTTTTGCCCATGTATCACCGTAGTTCTGCAGGCAGCAAAACCATATTGGAAATAGAAAAATTAAACAGTTTTGTAGAAGCAGATGTTAGTTTTGCTTTTGCAGCAGCAGAGAAGAAAGCTTCGCTGTAAACTCACATGGTCTGACGTCCTCGTCTGACCATGATTATTATTTTAAACTGTTAATAATAGTTGCAAAATCAGCAGCCACTAAACTTGCCCCTCCTACCAAACCTCCATCCACATCAGGCTGCCCAAAAATTTCTTTTGCATTATTTGCTTTTACGCTGCCCCCATATAAAATAGAAATACTGTCGGCTACAGCAGCACCATATTGTTTTTCCATTACACTGCGTATGTATGCATGCATTTCCTGGGCCTGTTCGTTACTGGCTGTTTTACCGGTGCCAATTGCCCAGATGGGTTCGTAAGCAATTACAAATCCGGTCAACTGCTCTGCAGTTAAATGAAACAAACTTTCTTTTAACTGGGTTTCAACAAAACTGTTTTCTGTGCCCGCTTCCCTTATTGCCAATGGCTCTCCGCAACAAAAAATTGGTTTTAATCCATTCTCCAGGCATACATTGATTTTTGCTGCAAGCATAGCATGGCTTTCGTTAAAATATTCACGGCGTTCGCTGTGGCCCAGTATTACATAATCTGCATCAATGCTTTTAAGCATTTCGGCGCTCACTTCGCCTGTGTATGCACCGCTTTTTTTATCATAGCAATTTTGTGCGGCAACAAAAGTATTTTTCTTTCCGGCTAATTTATTTTTTATATTGATAAGATAAGGAAAAGGAATTCCAAAAACAGCTTCCTGGTTTTCCTTCAATTCATGAGGTATGGCAATCAATTCATCCATTAAAGTTTCTGCCTGTTGCAGGGTTAAATTCATTTTCCAGTTTGCTGCAGCAATTTGTTTACGCATAAGTAGTTTGTTTTTTTATTGCACAAATTATTGCGAATTACACGAATTACACGAATTTATTTTCAGGAGTAATTAGTATAATTCGTGTAATTCGTGTTTTAAAATTCGTGTAATCATTAACTCAGTTTGTAAATATCTGTCAAAATTTGTTTCTCCCGGTCAGATATTGTTAAGCCTTTTAGTTTTTTCCAATTATCAATATCAATTAAAGCCTTGGGTAATTTATATTTTATTATTCCATCAGCACCCCACGAAAAATTAGGGATCAGTTTTGGTGTAAGTCCCGGTGCCATAATATTACAGCAAACACCAACCACGGTTCCTGTATTAAAAGAAGTATTTATTGCCGCTTTTGAGTAATCTCCCATCAGCAATCCGCCTTTATTGCCGGCACTTATTTCTTTTTTATCAGTATCAACGCAATACTTTACTTCGCCTGCAGTATTTTTTAAATTACTGTTGCTGGTGCCTGCACCCAGGTTACACCATTCACCTAATACACTATCTCCTAAATAACCTTCGTGCGCTTTGTTACTAAAACCAAATAATACAGAATTTTTTATTTCGCCGCCAACTATACAAAATGGGCCAACCGTGGTAGCACCATAAATTTTAGTACCCATTTTAACTGTAGCTCCTTCACATATTGCAACCGGCCCTCTCAATAAGCTGCCTTCCATAATGCTGGCATTTTTGCCAATATAAATTGGGCCATCAGCAGCATTTAAAATACAATGTTCAACTTTAGCCCCTGGTTCTATAAATACCTGCGAAGGTTTTATGATCTTATTTGTTTTGGAAATGGAGTTGCTTTTTCTGCCTGCAGTTATTAAGTCAAAATCCTGCCTTAATGCCCAATCATTTAGTTGAAAAATTTGCCAGGGATAATGCAGCACATGGATTTCATTTTTAAAATCTACCGGTCGGTTAATTTTTATTTTGTGCAGGTCCAATACTTCTTTCTGCGAAAACTTATAAGCAAAACCACCTTCTTTGGCAGATGAAAGAAACGCTCCATTTTCCAGTTTTTTTATCTTGCTGATGATGGCTTTGGTGGGTAACACATTGGCATGTATCATTAAAAAATCATCCTTGCCTATGCTCTTTTCTATTTTTATGGAATGCTCATCATCCATGTAATGATCCTGCCATTTATTGGCCGATGGCATTTTTAAATACCGCTCCCATTTTTCGCGGATGGTTAAAATACCGATTCGAATGTCCTGGATATGCCTGGTATATGTAAAAGGATGCAGGTTGCCTGGCTTGCAATATTCTTCGGTAAAAATGATTTTTTGCATGGGTAAAACTACTATAATAAAGTAAAAAAATATGTTGGCTACGGGTTATACAGATTATGATTGAGTTTTATTTTAACAATCAAAATCTTTTTGAAAAAAACCTTGAAGATCCGTTTAATCCGTTGCTAAATAAAATCCTCCCCCCGCGTACCAAAGGAACTTAAAGTATAGCCATGAAAAACAAACTTCAATTACTTTATAATGGTCACATACCCAGTTATCGGGTCACGCCCGTTATTTGGTTCAATGATATAATAATAGGTGTCAAACGGAAGTGGCTTTCCTTTGTAAGTTCCATCCCAGGCTTTTATGTATCCCTTACTTTCAAATACCAATTGGCCGCTACGGCTAAATACCTGAACCCTGTTGCCAGGGTATGAATCTAAATGTTCAATTGTCCACACATCATTAATGCCATCATTATTTGGGGAAAAAGTATTAGGTATCCTTGGTGCCCTCAATAATTTTACAAAGACTGCATCAACAGCTTTACATCCGCCCCTGGCGGTAACTTCAAGAGTGTAAGTAACATCGTTAAGCAGGTTACTGGCCCTTGGCGTGAGCATTTTATTATTGTCAAGATAAATGTTTGGTGTCCACAGGTATTGCAGGTCATTTCCTGATGCCGTTGCCTGGATAATAATGGAACCTCCTTCCAGTACATACCTGTCGGGCCCTGCATCTACAACAGGATAAGGAAATACGGTAAATGGTTTTGTTATGGTATCGCTGTTACACCCATTTGAGTTAACGATGTACAGGCTTACATGGTAAGTGAGCGTATCGGGATAAAAATGCGTAACCACCGGTGAACCTGTGGCAAAAGATCCGTCACCATAGGCCCAGTTCCATTGGTTAACAGTTCCATCCAATCCATCACTTTGGTCAGTAAAAGTAACATCAGCGCCAATACATACACTGGGTTTGTCAGCTTTAAAATCAGCCCTGGGCTGCGGATGAACAGTGTTCAATACAATGGTTGTATCATGCACACATCCTGCGCCGCTGGTTACCAATAAATTTATATTAAAAGGGCCTGTTGTAACATAAGTATGGGTTGGATTTTTTGCAACAGAAGTATTGGCTGGCCCGCTTGCAGTATCTCCCAGGTTCCACAAATACGTAAATGTATTTTCTGTGCCATCAGCAATTGTTGAAGTATTATTGAAAACTACAAAAGCATCGGGCAGGCATGCGCTTACCGGGATTTTAAAATTTGGTTGTGGCTGTGGTTTTACATTAACAGGTTTCAGCTTCAATGTACTGATACAACCATTGCTGGTTGTAACTTTTAAGGTTACATTATATATTCCGTAGCTGCTGAAAGTATGTGTAAACGGTGCATTGTTATTGCGTACCTGCACAGGGGTTCCATCGCCAAAATCCCAGGTCCAGGTGGTTAACGTTCCTACTGTATTAAGAGATGAATCAGAGAAACTGACCGGCACCCTTTCACAATCGGGGGCTGTGAAACCAAAATTGGGCAAAGGCGGAGCCCATACCGTGATCGTTTGCGAAGCAGTATCCACACATCCACCTGTTGTTGACGTAAACGTGTAAAGAATAGTATGTGTACCGGCGCCTGCAGCAGCAGGATTAAACAGGCCGGTTGTGCTAACTCCCGGGCCTGTAAATACAAAGGTACCCGGTACACCTCCAACCTCAGTTGCCTGTGTTAGCTGGTAAGGCGGGGCATCAAGGCATATTGACGGAACGGGATTGAACTGAACTTTTGGTGCAGCATTAACAACGATCGTTTTTATTTTATCATTTACACAGGTAGCGCCCGAGTATGCCCTGTACCTGATATCAAATGTTTTTGTTGCCGGGCTCTGAAAATTGGGATATAAATGCCTGTATATTTTGCCGGGGAATGGAACACTATCGGTCTGCACTATTGATGGAGCTCCAATATTGTCCCAGTATATTTGCACAGTAGTTACATTACCAAAGTTTACCGTGGAAGCATCCTGTATGGCAACAGAATCATTGGCACATAAATTTGCAGGATTCAACGCATTAAAATTGGCAACAGGGATATCACCGTTTACAGTAAAGGTTTGCGAAACAGTTGCAACACAAATATTATTGCTGGTAACAGTTAGCGTAGCAGTGTAAAAACCGATCGCATTATAACGATGCTGGGGATGCTGCAAAGTAGAAGTATTTAACGGGCCTGAACCAGGATCTCCAAAATCCCATAACCAGCTAGTAATTGAACCGGTGGCAATATGAGAGGTATCAATAAATTGTGCGTATGCATCACTCAAACAAACTTCGGGAGAAATAAATCCTGGTACAGGCTGCGGATTGATAACTACCTGCCTGGCGAACGTATCGCTTACGCAGCCCTTGCTGGAGGTGGCGACCAGTTTAACTGAATAAGTTCCTGCATTTGCAAAACTATGTGTTGGGTTTTGCAGGGTGGAAGTATTGGCAGCGCCACTGGAAGGATCTCCAAAATTCCAAAGCCAGTTTGTAAGCACTCCTGCATTGGGTACAGTCGCGTCAGTAAAACTGATCAGTTTTGTTTCGCAGGAAGGGGCACTGAAATTAAAACCCGCATTTGGTAAAGGATTAATAAGAACAGTATGTGTTGTGGTATCGCTGTAACAGCCTTTATCAGTTACTATCCAGTGTTTGATGGTTTTTATACCTACCGTGGCATAAAGATGTTTTGGATTTTGCAGGATGGAAAAATTTCCATCTCCAAAATCCCAATGCCATTGGCTTATAGCACTTCCACTGCCCGTTGCATTGCTGGTAAAAGCCGTGCTGTCACGAAGACAATTTTCGGCATTCACTAAAAAATCAGCATGCGCCTGCGGGTAAATATTGCTTAATATTTTTGTTGTATCATGTACACAGCCAACATTACTTGTTACGATCAGATTTATATTGAATGGCCCCGGATTGTTATAATAATGTGCAGGGTTCTTTAAAACAGAACTGTCGTTAGGCCCACTTGGGGGATCTCCAAAATGCCATTTGTAAATAAACCCCGCCTGCGAGCCATCTGCAATAGAACTGGCATCAAAGAAATGAGCTGAATCTAATGGCAAACAAACACCGGCGGGTAATGTAAAATTAACAAATGGAATGGGACCTATATAAATTGGCTTATCAAAATAACTGCTCTGGCAACCGCTATTGGTTTCTACTTTTAACCTCGGTGTTTTATTACCCCAGGGTGTATAAACGTGTATCCTGTTACTGCCATTAAGAACTGTATCCTTTATGCCATCACCATAATCCCAGTACCATTTTACAAGAGTGCCGGGTGTAACTAAAACGGATGAGTCAGTGAAAGTGACGGGCATTGCATCACAGACCGGGCTTGAAACCCCGAACCTGGCATTGGGCACCGCGGTTATTGTGATCTGCCTGGAAGCCGTATCACTCAAACAGCCTACATTGGTAATGGTGGAATATCTTACTGTATATGTGCCGGGCGCAGCATACAAATGATGAGGATCTCGTATTGTACTGAATGTACCATCGTCAAAATCCCACCACCACCTGTAAGAATATGTACCCGGTACATAAGTGGTTGTATCAGTAAATGCTACACTATCTGTTACACAGCCATTATTAATGGCCTGGAAACCTAAAACAGGCGGATCAAAAACAAATAATTGCCTGTCAATAATTACTGAATTGCCGCAACCTTCACTGGTAAGTGTTCCGGCTGTAATTGTTATTGGATAAACACCTGCTGGGCTGTATGCATGAAGGTTGGATAATTTATAACGCCAAACCTGCGTATTACCAATAAAATAAGTAGAATCGGAAATTAATGGTGCGTGAAGTGTATCGTTGGCAAAACCCATTGCACCATGATAATCCCAGACCAGGTAAGTGAGCGAATCAGGGTGCTTGGGCATGGTAACAGAAAAGTAAAAAGGTGTTCCTGTACAGGCCGTAACATTGGTACTTATGCTTAAGGGATTTATGGGAGTAATAAAAGTAAGCAGGTCCTTAATATTGGTGCCGGCATTATAACCATAAGATTCCACACTTCCATATCCATAAGCACTTGCATTAAACCCTGAGTCT
>JANNYY010000651.1:0-11140 GCA_031410355.1 Chitinophagaceae bacterium
TTCATCTAAAGTAAAAACAATATCAACCGGATTTTGTAACAAATGAAATTTTTCAGCAAGATTAAAACCAATGCCAGTAAAAGAAAATTTATCCTGCTTAATTACAAAACGAACATGCAGTTCTTTTACAATTTTTGAATAACCGGTGTCCAGTACATTTTTTGCAACAAAAACAGGCCGCATGTTTTCGGGGCCAAAGGGTTCCATCTGGCAAATAATATTGTAAAAATTCTGGTTCAAATCTTTAAAATTTATTTCCGTGTCAATAATAATTTCCGGTACCAATAAATGTTGCGGTATGGTGGCAGAAACCACTTCCTCAAACTTATTGGTAAAAGCTGCAATATTTTCCGGTAATAAGGAAAGGCCGGCAGCAGCAAAATGGCCGCCATAACCCAGCAGGTGTTCCCTGCAGGCATGAATAGCTTCGTACAAATTAAAACCAGGTACGCTGCGGGCACTGCCGGCAGCTACATCGCCGCTTTGTGTTAGCACCACTGTTGGGCGAAAATAAGTTTCAATGAGCCTGCTGGCTACAATGCCAACAACGCCTTTATGCCAGTGATCCCTGAAGACAACTGTTGTTTTTTTGTTTTGCAATAAAATATCTGTATCAATTATTTCCAAAGCTTCAGATGTTATGCTGCTGTCTGCCTCTTTACGGTCGGTATTATCACTATGCAGCATTTCAGCAAATTCCAATGCTTTTTCATAATCATCTTCAATAAATAACTGCACGGCTTTTTTTGCATCATCCATACGGCCTGCTGCATTTACCCTGGGTGCAATAACAAATACCACGTTATTGATAGATAGTTTTTTTTGAAGGCCGCCCAGGAAGATCAGCGCTTTAATACCTTCATTGGGATTGCTGTTTATTTTTTCCAGTCCGTAATAGGCCAGTATCCTGTTTTCGCCGGTAATGGGAACTATATCGGCAGCAATGGCAGTAGCAATCAGATCAAGGTAACAGTAATAATGTTCTTCATCAATATTTAGCTCTGTAGCCAAAGCAGTTATCAGTTTAAAACCAACACCACAACCACAAAGTTCTTTGTAAGGATATGGGCAATCTTTTTGTTTGGGATTAAGAATAGCAACAGCAGCGGGAATTTCTTCATCGGGCAAATGATGATCGCAAATTATAAAATCAATACCAATATCATTTGCGTAAGCAACCAGGTCAACAGATTTAATGCCGCAATCCAAAGAAATAATTAAGGAGAAATTATTTTCTTTGGCAAAATCAATTCCCATTTTGCTTACGCCATACCCTTCTTTATAACGATGCGGAATATAAAAGTCTAATAATTCAGGATCATAAATTTTATACAGAAATTTATACATGCAGGCAACTGAAGTTGTGCCATCAACATCGTAATCGCCAAAAACGAGTATTTTTTCTTTGTTATTAAAAGCAGTGAGGATGCGTTGAACAGCTTTGTGCATATCCTTCATCAGAAAAGGATCGTGTAAACCGCTTAATTGTGGCCTGAAATAGTTTTTAGCTTTATCAAAATCATCAAAACCCCGGTTTACCAAAATGCTGCATAATGCACGGTTAATTTTTAAAGATTCATGTAAAACATCAGTTTTATTTTCATCTGCTTTTAATATTTTCCATCGTTTCTCCATACTTAATATTTCCTGTCGGTGGTATAACGTACTAGTTCTTCCAGGGCTTTTCTAACTGGGGTTTCCGGAAAACTGTATAATATTTGCAAAGCCTCATCGCGGTAATTATTCATTTTTTCGGCAGCGTAGGATATACCTCCTGCCTCTATAACCGCATCAATAACAATTTTTACCTGTTGGGGGTCTTTGTTTTCGTTTTTAATAATGTAAATTAATTTTCTTTTGGCAGCAGCAGATACTTTATTCAAGGTAAAGATCAGGGGCAGGGTTAGTTTTTTTTCCTTAATATCATTGCCGGTCGGTTTGCCAATATCTTCTTTTCCATAATCAAAAAGATCATCTTTAATTTGAAAAGCAATGCCTGCTTTTTCACCAAAGAGTTTCATTTTGACTGTTACTTCTTCATCTTTACTTGTGCTGAAAGCTCCTATAGCACAGGCTGAGGAAAGGAGGGACGCGGTTTTATTGCGGATGATCTCAAAATAAATTTTTTCATCCAGATTTAATTTCCTGGTTTTTTGCAGCTGAAGCAGTTCTCCTTCGCTCATTTGTTTTACCGCATCAGAAAGTATATGTAAATGCTGAAGATCGTTATTGGATGTAGCCAGTAACAATCCTTTTGACAGCAGGTAATCACCAACCAGTACAGCAATTTTTTTATTCCATAATGCATTTATTGAAAAGAAGCCCCTGCGTTCCAGTGAGTCGTCAACAACATCATCATGCACCAGTGTGGCTGTATGTAAAAGTTCAACCAGGGCGGCGGCCCTGTAAGTACTTTCATTTATTTCGCCATGTAATTTTGCGCTTAAAAAAACGAACATGGGCCGCAACTGTTTGCCCTTGCGCTTAATGATATATTTCATGATCGTGTCAAGCAAAGGCGTTTCGCTTTTAACAGCAGCAGCAAATTTTTTTTCAAAATTTTTAAGTTCTGCGCCAATGATTTTATTAATGAAGTCCATAAATTAACAGGTAATAATTTCAGCAAAAGCAACTTAAAGTATTTTGCTTTGAATGCAACGAAAGTACTAATATCCGTGTCTTGCCAATTAAGATTGGCACAAATATTTAAATATGACCCAAATAAGTAATAAAAAACTTTGATTATTAGGCTGTAATTGATATTTTTGCTGAAATATTAACAAATACGTATTGAAAATTTTCTTAATTAAAAAACTATGGTAAGCAAAAAGTACAAATTCTTATTAGGGATATTATTTTTATTTCTGGCAACAGGTGCAACAGCACAGGTTGGTGGATCTGGAAGTGTATATGACTCTTCTGTAATTCCTGCAAAAAGAATGAAACAGCAAAATGATTTTTGGAGCGATCCCGCTACTAATAATTTTCCCGCCAAACCCCGTAACATGATAGAGATTGGGGCATCCCTTGGAATCTTTACTGTTAGTGGCGATGTTAGTGTTAGGCCATTTACATTTCCAAATTTTGAAGCACATATCAGAAAAGCATTTGGATATGTTTTTTCTCTGCGTCTTCAATATTTAAATGCGCAAGGCGAGGGTCTTAATTATAATGCATCAGAAAATTTTCTGAAAAACCCAGCCTGGAACCGGAATTTGCCTGCAGGTAAACGTTATTTTGCACTTGACGCTTTAAGAAATAGCAGAACTACAGGGAATATTGTTTTTTCTGATAATGCAGGTAATCTCGGGCCTCAAAGCATTGTTTATTACAATTATAAAACAAAATTGCAGGACCTTAGCCTGCAGGGTATTGTTACCTTAAACAATATCCGTTTTCATAAAAATAAAACCGGACTTGTAATATATGGAGGTGGCGGTATTGGGGTTACTGCTTTTAAAACAATGGTAAATGCATTGGATGAAAGTGGTAATAATTACAATACTTTGTTCCGTAATGTTTTTACTAAATATGGTGCGGGTAACTATAAACAAAGAAGAGATATTTTAAAAGATCTGAAAGGCGGCATGGATAAAAGTTATGAAACGGGTGCGGATAATGAAAATAGCCGGAGACCTGTTTTGAAAGATAAAACTTTAAAGCCTTCTGGTACCGTATTGGCTGGTATTGCCTTCAGGTTGGGTAAAAGAGTTAATTTAGCTCTTGAAGACAGGTTTACCATTGTTAAAACAGATGTATTGGATGGCCAACGCTGGCAGGAACATCCCCAGGGAGATGCTGCTTTAACTCCTGATTTTGATTCATACAACTATGGTTCTATTGGTTTAAATGTAAACCTTGGCGGAAGAGCCGTTGAGCCTTTATGGTGGGTTAATCCCCTGGATTATGCATACGATGAGTTAAAAAATCACCGCAATGTTAAAATACCTAAGAATGATTGTAACGATGCAGATGGTGACGGCGTATGCGACCATTTAGACAGGGAACCTAATACACCTGCCGGTTGCCCGGTTGATACACATGGCGTAACACGTGATACAGATGGCGATGGCGTACCGGATTGTAAGGATAAGCAATTAATAACTCCTACAGAATGCCAGCCTGTTAATGCGGATGGTGTTGGAAAATGCCCTGACCCAGAGTGTTGCAAAAATCCCCCGGTTGAAAAACCACCAGTAACTTGCCCTTGTGATTATCCAACATTAATCTATAAAGGGAATACTACTGCTTTATCAACTGATAATAAATCCATGTTGGCTACAGTGGCTGCTAAACTGAAAGCAAACCCAAATTGCCTCATCTCAATTTATGGTTATCCCGAGGCTTCAAAAGCATCGCAGGCTGCTTGCCAGAAGAGGTTAGAGACAATTAAAATATACCTGATTGAAAAAGAAAATATTAGTGCCGACAGGATTACAACCACTTGTACAGTTGGAGGAGGAGATAAGAACTCTATAGATGTAAAGTGCAATTAATAAGTATTAAATTTTAAGCTTGATAGTAGCCCTCCGTTTAACGGGGGGCTCTTTTTTAAAAAACCAAAAGCCTTCTTTATAAAATTATTAACGGTAGTTTCTTGGCTAATTGTTTATTTAAAGGCATTTTTGAGTTATTTACGTTAATTTTGCGTCCTTTATGAGATTGATCAAATTATTTTTGGCTTCGGCCTTTTTAATATTCCTGGTTTCATCCTGCAATAAATATAATAAAGTAACAAAAAGCAAGGATTACGAGTATAAGCTTAAAATGGCTGATGAATATTACGCCAAAGGAAAGTATAAGATTGCACAGCAGCTTTACGAGGAATTGTTCCCCGTATTTAAAGGAACATTAAAGTTTGAAGAATTATATTTTAAAGACGCATATTGTTTTTATTATATGAAGATGTATGCCGATGCGGAAAACCTTTTTAAAGGATTCCTGGAAGTTTTTCCAAACAGCGTAAAGGCAGAAGAGGTTGATTATATGCGTTCTTATTGTTTTTATAAGCAATCGCCAAAGCTTGAACTGGAGCAGGTAAATACAGTAAGGGCAATGGGTATGATGCAGACTTTTATCAACACACATCCGGGATCTGAAAGAAATAAAGAAGCCTCAGATATAATCGATAAATCCAGGGCAAAGTTAGAGCAGAAAGAATACAGGGCGGCGGAATTATATTATAACATGGGGCAGTACCGGGCGGCGGCTATTGCGTTTAGCAGTTTAACCAACAACTATCCCGAATCGTTGAAAGGCGAAGAGTACAAATTGAAAACCGTTAAAGCGTATTATAAATTTGCAAAATTAAGTATACTTGATAAACAGATCGAGCGGTATGAAAAAGTAACGGAAGAATACCAGGATTTTGTGGATCGTTATCCCGAAAGTAAACTTTTAAAAGAAGCAGAAAGTTTTAGTAACCTAAGTCAAAATCACATTAAAGTTATAAAATATGAGCAAACTCAGACGTCAGCTAAGCGCTAATACCAGCAGCGTGGTAGAACCCAAAAAATTATCTGATATAAAAGAAAAAACCGGTAACCTGTATGAATCTATTGCTATTATAGCAAAAAGAGCTAACCAGATAAATATTACTTTGAAAGAAGAATTGCATAATAAACTTGAAGAGTTTGCCAGCCACACCGACAGCCTGGAAGAAATTCACGAAAATAAAGAGCAGATCGAAATTTCTAAAGCTTACGAACGTATGCCTAACCCGGCTTTGCTGGCTACACAGGAATTTATGGAAGATAAAGTTTATTTCCGCCGGAACGATGAAGACCTGTTCAGTTAATTACAACTAATATTTAGCATCTTATTTAGTTAAGAAGTCATAATTTTAACCCCGCACTCATTTTGCATGATGCGGGATTTTTTATGTTACAGAATAAAAAAATATTATTGGGTGTAAGTGGCAGCATTGCTGCATATAAAGCTGCAGCATTAACCCGTCTTTTGGTAAAAGCAGGCGCCGAAGTAAAAATAATAATGACACCCGCTGCCGGGGATTTTGTAACGCCGCTCTCCTTATCTACTTTATCAAAAAACCAGGTGTTGGCCGGTCTTACCGAAAATAATTCCTGGGCCAATCATGTTATGCTTGGACGCTGGGCCGATATTATGCTGATAGCACCTTTAAGCTGTAATACATTGGCTAAAATGGCAGTTGGCTTATGCGATAATTTATTGCTTGCAGTTTATTTATCCGCAACATGCCCTGTAGTAGTTGCACCCGCAATGGATGAAGATATGTGGCATCATGCCTCAACAAAAAAAAATATAGAAACAATAACAGCTTATGGCAATTATATTATCCCTGTAGAAAATGGTGAGCTGGCAAGCGGTTTGGTTGGCGAAGGAAGAATGGCAGAACCTGAGACCATCGTAAAATGGCTTGATGATTTTTTTTTTAATGAAAATGAATTAAAGGGAAAAAAAGTTTTGATTACTGCAGGCCCTACCTATGAACAAATTGACCCGGTACGTTTTATTGGTAATCATTCCTCGGGAAAAATGGGAATAGCTATAGCAGAAGAAATAAAAAAAAGAGGGGGAGAAGTAACACTAGTGCTGGGTCCGTCTGATATTAAAGTAAACGGTGGCATCAAGTTAGTACATGTTACGTCAGCCGCCGAAATGTTACAGGTTTGCGAAAAAGTTTTTTCAACAGTTGATATAGCCATTATGAGTGCAGCAGTTGCTGATTATACGCCGGTACATATTGCCAAAGAAAAAATAAAGAAAACCGAAGATGAATTTGTTTTGTCTTTAACCAAAACAACAGATATTTTAAAAACCCTCGGCGGTTTAAAAACCAGCAGCCAGGTTTTAGTTGGCTTTGCTTTGGAAACTGATAATGAAAAAGAAAATGCCCTAAAAAAATTAAGTTCAAAAAATGCAGATATGATCGTTTTAAATTCCTTACAGGATGCAGGAGCAGGATTTGGACATGATACTAACAAAATCACTATTTTTGATAAAACAGGTAAATCATTTCCTTTTGATGTTAAATCAAAAAAAGAAGTGGCTGTTGATATTGTAAATACCATCATTCAACAATTTTATGCTAAAAATTAATTTATTACTTGTGCTGGCCCTGGCAGGTAAAATTGCTGTTGCGCAGGAATTAAAAGCCAATATAACAGTTGTAAGCAACCAGGTAGGCAGCACTGTAAATCAAAATGTGTTTCGTACCCTGCAAACAGCATTAAATACTTTCATCAATACGCGTAAATGGACAACTGATAATTATCAGCCTAACGAAAGGATTGAATGTAATTTTTTATTGAACCTGCAGTCAACCGGCGATTTAAATGTTTACAATGCTTCCTTAACCATACAGGCGGCCCGCCCGGTTTTTAATACTTCTTACCTGTCGCCCATTATTAATTTTAAAGATGATAATATTATCTTTAAATACGTTGAATTTCAGCAACTGGAATTTAACGAGAACCGGGTTTCTGGTTCTGATGCGCTGGTCTCTAACTTAACTGCTATTATAGCTTATTATGCCAATATGGTAATAGCTTTTGACTATGAATCCTTTTCACTGCGTGGGGGCGAACCTTATTTTCAAAAGGCCCAAAATATTGTAAACAATGCACCTGATGGCAGGGGCATATCGGGTTGGAAAGCTTTTGACGGAATAAGAAACCGTTACTGGCTTGTAGAGAATATGCTCAACAGCCGCTACACCATCATGCACGATGTTTATTATAATTATTACCGGCTGGGAATGGATAAATTATATGAAGATGAAAATGCAGCCAGGGTAGAAGTGCTGAATGTATTGAACCTGCTGAATAATTTCAACACCGATAATCCCAATAAAATGATCAACCAGTTTTTTTTCCAGGGAAAATCAACCGAGCTGGTAAAACTATTTTCAAAAGCACCGCTACAGGATAAAATACGGGCATCTGAGCTTTTACAAAAAATGGACATCACCAATGCGGCTAAGTATAAAGATGAATTGAAATGATAAGGATATGCATGTTGCTATTTGTGCTGGTTATAATCAATTCCTGCGGAAACAATGGCAAAACTCCCTCTGGTATTTTAAAACCTGAAAAAATGCAGGCCGTTTTATGGGATGTAATTAAAGCCGAAGCATTTACCAATGATTTTATAAAAAAAGATTCTGCCAAAAATGCTGTAGCCGAAAATTTAAAATTGCAGCAACAAATATTTGCTATCCACCAGGTTTCTAAAAATGATTTTTATAAGAGTTATGATTATTATAAAACAAATACCACTGTATTTAGAGTAATGCTGGATAGTATGATTGTACAGGCCGGGCGCAATAAGAATTATAAAGTAAAACCATTAATGGCTGAATAATATGAATAAAGTATTCAACAATGCTGATGATGCAGTTGCCGACATTACAGATGGTGCCGTTATTATGCTCGGTGGTTTTGGTTTATGTGGTATTCCCGAAAACTGTATTGCCGCTTTAGTTAAAAAGGGTTCTAAAAAACTTACCTGCATTTCCAATAACGCAGGGGTAGATGATTTTGGGATTGGTTTAATGCTGCAGCAAAAACAGGTAAAGAAAATGGTATCATCTTATGTAGGTGAAAACGCAGAATTTGAGCGCCAGCTTTTAAGCGGCGAACTTGAAGTGGAGTTAATACCGCAGGGAACCCTGGCAACCAGGTGCATGGCTGCGGGTTATGGCATGCCCGCCAGATTTACGCCTGCAGGCGTAGGCACCGAAGTAGCGATTGGAAAAGAAAGCAGGGTATTTAATAACAAGGAATATTTGCTTGAATATGCATTTGATGCAGATTTTGCCATTGTAAAAGCATGGAAAGGAGATACCAATGGAAACTTAATTTACAAGGATACTGCCCGGAATTTTAATCCTTTAATGGCCATGGCCGGAAAAATAACCATTGCAGAAGTAGAAGAGCTTGTGCAGCCGGGTGAACTGGATGCCAACCAAATTCATACACCCGGAATTTATGTACACCGCATTTTTGAGGGGAAGGATTATGAGAAAAGGATTGAGCAACGCACTGTTCAAAAATTAGCTAATTAGCCAATATGCTAATGTGCTAATTCTTTAAAATTAGCCGGCTTTTTGTTAATTGGAATAAAATTTCGAATTTAAGAAATTAGCAAATTAGCTAATTATCACATCAGCACATTAACTATGGCTTTATCAAAAGAACAAATAGCACAACGCATTGCAAAAGAATTGAAAGATGGTTACTATGTTAACCTCGGCATTGGCATACCAACATTGGTTGCAAATTATATTCCTGCAGGTATTAATGTTGTATTGCAAAGTGAAAATGGATTATTGGGTATGGGGCCTTTTCCTTTTGAGGGCAAAGAAGATGCTGATTTAATCAATGCGGGCAAACAAACGATAACAACATTACCCGGCTCATCCATTTTCGACAGTGCCATGAGCTTTGGAATGATACGTGCCGGTAAAGTTGACCTTACCGTTTTAGGCGCAATGGAAGTTAGTGAGAACGGTGATATCGCCAACTGGAAAATACCCGGCAAAATGGTAAAAGGCATGGGCGGTGCGATGGACCTGGTAGCAAGTGCAAAAAAAATTATAGTTGCAATGATGCACAGTAACCCCAAAGGAGAAAGCAAATTACTTCCTGCATGTACATTGCCTTTAACCGGTAAAAAATGTATTAAAAAGATCGTAACAGAATTGGCAGTACTGGATGTTACCAGCGAAGGATTTAAATTATTAGAAAGAGCTCCGGGTGTTTCTGTTGAAGAAATTGTTGCTAAAACTGCAGGGAAGTTGATTGTGGAGGGGGAGGTGCCGGAGATGCAGTTTGATTAGATTTATTTTATCAATTCTATTACCGTTTTATCTCTTTTGCAATCATTATATTCTTCAATAATCCCCCGTTCATTATTTTTTCCAATCAGGATATTACCTCCTCTTATCAAGCCATCACAAACAATCTTGCCGTTAAAATTAAAGATAGCAGTAGTAACGAATGTTGGTATATAGCCTAATATTTCGCTGAAGGCTTCAGTAATGTTATGCACATGATAGAATTTCTCATTTTCGGCATCCCGCAAAACTGAAAACTTTTTTGTTTGCTTCAATACTATAAAATCTGATAAAATGCCGGATTGAATATTCTTTATAAAAGCAAGATTCTCATTGTTCAGGATACGCTTATTATCCCGTATAAAATAATCCACTACTTCTTCATTGGTGAATAAAACATCCCTTGCATTTACTTTAATTTCCACCGAGGTATCAATCATATCAGTAAGCACACTGGTTTCAGGCATCAACCCTTCATATACCGCTGCATAAAACAGCAAAGGAAAATAATTGGAAAAAAAACTACGGCTTTCATCTTTCGATAATAACATGTACAACTATATTAGTAACATAAATTTAGTGAGCTTTGATGTTATTACAAAGCTGTTGTAGTTTTTCATAGAAGTTTTTAAATCCGGTTGCAAACCGGTAGGACTGAAAAGGCATCAGGTGATCCCACCATCATTTTGTTTTTAATTTAATTATTGAGAAAGGGAACACCTGCGCCACACAATTAAGCCAGTTGGGCCAAAAACACTTAAGCCAGTGGGGAGAGATACCAGAAATGCAGTTCGCTTAAAATATCTACCCTAAAAAAATTCCCCCTGATAATTCAGGAGGGAATTTTGGAAACAATCATCAACAAAACTGTATCAAACTTTTGGTGCCGCGGCTAAAATCTCTTCATTCGCCCCACTGGCATATTTTTCAAAATTCTTAATAAACTGTTCAGCAAGGTTTTTGGCCATCGCATCATACGCTTCTTTATCGGCCCAGGTATTGCGTGGGTTTAAAATTTCGGCAGGTACTCCGGGGCATTCCGTAGGCATCATCATTCCAAAAACAGGATGCGCTTCATAACTTGCATTATCAAGTTTGCCTTCTAATGCGGCTGTAATCATGGCTCTTGTAAAACTAAGTTTCATACGGCTGCCTACACCATAAGGGCCGCCGCTCCAGCCTGTGTTTATCATCCATACATTTACATTATGCTCGTTCATTTTATTGCCCAGCATTTCGGCATATTGTGCAGGGTGTAAAGGCAGGAACGGCGCCCCAAAACAGGCGCTGAATGTAGATTTGGGTTCTGTAACGCCAGCCTCG
>JANNYY010000652.1:0-5615 GCA_031410355.1 Chitinophagaceae bacterium
CAGCAGGATTTGCTGAAAGCTTTATTGAAAACCGGCAAACCGGTTATACTGGTTTTATTTACAGGCAGGCCGCTTGCATTGAAATGGGAAAATGAAAATGTGCCAGCAATTTTAAATGTATGGTTTGGCGGCAGCGAAGCAGGTTATGCCATTGCAGATGTGTTGTTTGGAGATGTAAATCCTTCCGGCAAATTAAGCACCACATTCCCACAGAACGTGGGCCAGGTACCTATTTACTATGCACATAAAAATACCGGACGTCCGCTGGGAGAAGGTAAATGGTTTGAAAAATTCCGTTCCAATTATTTGGATGTTTCCAATGATCCTGTTTATCCTTTTGGATATGGATTGAGTTATACTTCGTTTAATTACAGCGATATTCAGCTAAACAGCACATCCTTAAAAGGCAATCAAACATTAGCAGCAAGGGTTACCATAACCAACACCGGCAAATATGACGGGAAGGAAGTGGTGCAGTTGTACATACGTGATGTGGTGGGCAGTGTAACAAGGCCGGTAAAAGAATTAAAAGGGTTTCAGAAAATTGAATTAAAGGCAGGAGAATCAAAAACAGTTTCGTTCAGTATCACACCTGAAGATCTTAAGTTTTATAATTATGATCTGAAGTATGACTGGGAGCCGGGCGATTTTGAGATCATGATAGGCACCAATTCAAGAGATGTAAAAAAAGCGAAAGTAAACTGGGTTAAAAATTAAGTTATGCCTATTCAAGGCAGGATAAGATTAATAACGCTTAATTTTAAATTTTCTGAATTGTAAGTTCCGCAGGTCTATTGTTAAAAGTTGGCCACTTAAAACATGCTCATCTTCCAAAATTATTTTCAGTACTTCATTTACCTGCAGGCAACCTACCAGGCCGGTAACATAACCAATAATGCCGGCAGCGGCACAATCAAGTTCTGCGGCGGCCATTTTTTCATCCGAAAATAATTGCCTGTAAGCAGGGCCATCCCGATAATTAAATACACTTACCTGCCCTTCCATTTGCCGCACAGCGCCGTAAACAAAGGGTTTGCCCAATTCTCTGGTATACCCGTCAACAACATATCTTGTTGCCACATTATCACAACAGTCAACAATTATATCATAACCTGCAATAATTTGCAATGCATTTTTTTGGCTAAGCCTTTCCGGATGAAGGGTTATTTTTATTTCACTGTTTTGAGCCTGTAATTTTTCGAGTGCAACCTGTACTTTTAATTTACCAATGTCTGCTTCGCTGTACAATACCTGCCTGTGCAGGTTTTTCAATTCAACAATATCATTTTCAACTATTCCAATATGGCCAATACCCATAGCTGCCAGGTAAGATAAAACCGGGCAGCCCAGGCCGCCTGCACCTATCACCAAAACTTTTGCATTGGCAATTTTAGTTTGGCCTTCCAGTCCAATGCCCGGCACTACCAGTTGTGAAAAATATCGTGCGCTGCTGATCACTTAATTTTTATCTGGCTGATTATCGTTTTATCAGTTATTTTATCATCATCGGCCAGCAGCATGGCTTTGCTTAATATTACTGAAATGCCTGCATCGCCTTCAAATGGAAGGAAGATATTTTCTGCTGCATCTTTTTTACTCCTGTCGGGTACTATACATAAATACTGGTCGTTGGGTTCCATTAAAATATTGGTGCTGCCAATATGAATTTTATAGGTTCTCAGTTTACCTTTTACCACTAAAAATTTATCTTTTAACTCAGCTACCTTGCCAATTTTTAATCTTGGAATTAAACCTTCCAAAATGCTCTTACGTGTTTTTGCCACTTCGTTTAAATCTCCAAAGGAATAAGCCTGCCAGTAATCATTATAACCCGGTAAGCCGCCACTGTCGCGCCAGTTAGGATCGTTACCCACACTGGCCACGCCCACAAATAAATCAACATCACGCATTACTTCACTCAATACCACGGCAGGTATTTCAATCAATTCTTTTACTTTACCGGTTGCCGTATCGGTAAACCTCACCTGGTCGGTAGCAATATAGTTCCAGATGCCAGAGTCGGTCATTGCATCACCGGCATTTATTTCATTTATCCAGAACTCAGCCCTTAATCCATATTCTTTTAATTCGGCAGATGCAAACTGGTTGTAGCCGCCGTTATCAAAACCACCTATCAATGAATATTTCCAGCCTCTTATTTTTGCAAGTGAATTGAACTGGTGTTGTTTTAAAATATGTGCAGCCATCCGGTTGCTGTATGTTCCGGTATTTATTTCTGCGTCTGTTAAAAGGTACACTTCTCTAAAAGCCTGTTTAAGCGGCTGCACTATTTTATGATGCATCATAAACTCACGCCAGGTTTTTATTTCTGCAACAGGTTCAAATACCGGGTGCCATAAAGAAAAAGTTGTATCATCATCCATGTTAATGGCAACCTCTTCACTTTTGTTATTGCACCATTTTTTATTAAGATAAAACACAGCTTGCCTTTTGCCATCTTTTTCAACTTTCCAGATTATTTTATGTGCCAGGTAACACATGAGCCCGTGCTGAAAATAAAACTCATTAAACTTTGAGCCAGGTATAGTACGGGTAGATTTAAACATCCGGTCAAGCCTGTCACGTTGGGCACTGCCGGTAAGTTCTGCCTGCCTGGTGTTGTCTTTTATTTTTTTAAGCTTTACTGCATATTTGTCTTTTACAGCAGCAGGCACAGCTTTTTGTGGCGAGCCATCGGGTTTAAACCAGTTAAGCGCTGTTTTACCAACGCCGGTTATTTCAAGTATAGCTTTGTAGCCATCAAAATCATATGCTCTTTTAGCATCCAGCAATCCATAATCATCTACAGCCATGTCTTCTATTTCATGAATGCTTACACCTTGTGCGGCCGCCGCTTCCTGCAAATATTTTTCTATCTGGTTTTGTGTGCTGCTTTGTTTTATACGAAGTTTTAACCGGGAGAGATGGCCAACGCCGTCGAGCCCTTTTGAATTGGCAAGCACATATAAACAGGCATTGCCAATTGCTGCGGCAGTTGGGCCTTTGCCCGGTATTTTCCGGTATGCCCTGTCGGCAAGCTGAGCAATGTTGAACAAGGTTGCTTTATCATGAAAGTGAACGCAGGCCCAGATAAACCCTTTTATAATATCAACATTTGGGGGAGTAAGAAATTCGGTAGTTGTATATGTATAGGTTCCTTGAACATGTTGTTCCGTTTTTTCTTTCATGGTAATAAGAAACAAAAACCATTCATTAACACGCTGCTTAAATTTATCGGCACCAAATTCTTTAAACAATAATTTCACCTCATCCAAATATTTTTTAGAAGGCTTTGCACCGGAAGCTTTTTGTGCATGAAGCATGAGTTTAAACCAGTTTTGCCGCCCTGTTTCATCCAGGGCTTTAATGGTTTCATTGGCATAATTTCCAAAGGCATCATCGCCGGGAAAGAAAGTTGGTTTAACGCCAATATTTTCTTCGTTGCTGTTAAAAAGTAAAGCATCAATTTTTCCAAGAATTTTTGCCTGGTCTTTTTCCTGGTGGTTATGTGCCTGTTCTTTTATCCTGGTGTGGAGCTTTTGTAAAGTAGTTTTGAGGCTTTCGGATACTCCGCGTTCTTTAACTTGTTTGTCTACCTGGTTAACCAGCATATTAACCGGCCAGTAAAGAATATGAGTATTATAGTCATGCATTGGATAAGCAGAAAAAGATGTAACAATGGCTTCAATATCTTCATCATCCAGCTTTAATTTTGTTTTAAGAAGATGCTGCATAAAGGTATTTGCAATATTGCTGATTTTATACTCTTTATCTTCTGAACTGTAGCTTTTCCGGCCTTTGTGGTAAGCATGTATTTCATAAATGGCTTTGGTAATAAAAGCTGCTTTTAGTTTATCGGGCAGCGGTAATAATTTGTTGGAGAATGAGTTTAGTTCGTTTGCCTTAACTGACCACCAGTACTGGTGGCCCTTTGCTTTCATTTCAGCATAACCGGCATTTATGATGGTATCATAATCCGGTTCTTTTTCACTGTTGGTGAAGGCAGATTTAATTAAATTTAAAATTCCCATAGTGTACAGCGTTATCCACCTACAAGCGGTGTTAATTTTATAAAACTTATGTTGGTATTGGTATTGATCACTACCATTTGTTCCAGCGATTCGGACTGGATATTATCTATCAACATAAAAAACCCGTTTTTCTGAAAAGCATCCCAAGCAACAAGGCATTGTTTTTCGGAATCTACTTTTCTTTTTTCTTTTAATTTATATCCATTCAGCGTACGTTCGGCGTCACCTGGCTGAACCAGGCCTTTAAAATATTCGGGCATCCTGTTGTTATACGTGTCCACTTCGGCTGTTACCCTTGCTTTAATAATTTCTTTTACCGTTGTTAATTCACTGGCAAAGGAAACTTTTAACTCGTTAGTGGTTTGGCCACCTGCGGTTTCATCTTTTATTGTAAGGGTAATAGTTGCCATAAAATGTTTTTTTAAAATTAGGGAATAAATGCTGAACTGCTTTACACGCCTAATGGAAAATAAATGAGCATGCTGACGCAGTGCGAAAGCAGCGATAGTAAAGTTTATGGGGTTTTTTAAACAGCAGGGTTTGTAAGTTTGGCAAAAAAAAGAGATTACTTTTTTGTAATCTCTTGTGGTGACCGCGTTAGGATTCAAACCTAAAACCTTCTGATCCGTAGTCAGATGCTCTATTCAGTTGAGCTACGCAGCCATGATATTTTTATTTTGCGTTAGGATTTTAACCTAAAACCTTCCCGACCCATGGTCGGGATGCTCTATTCAGTTGAGCTACGCAGCCATTTTTTGGAGGGCAAAGATAGGAATTTATTGTATTCTTACAATCGCAAATAGCTTATTATTTATGAAATCAATAGTATATGCAACAATATACAACTTATATACTTTTCTCTAAAAGTCTGGATGCATATTATATAGGCTTTACCGGAGATGTTGTTAATACCAGATTATCAAAACATTTGAAAGATCACAAAGGATTTACTTCAAAAACTAAAGACTGGGAGATTGTTTATACTGAAACTTATAAAACCAAATCCGAGGCTATGCGGAGAGAAAAACAATTAAAGGCCTGGAAAAGTAAAATAAGAATTAAAGAGCTGATTTCCAGACAACACTCTGAATAGAGCATCCCGACCAAAGGTCGGGAAGGTTTTAGGTTTGAATCCTAACGCGGTCACTAAATAAAAAAGCTGCCATTACGCAGCTTTTTTATTTAATAAGATACCTTCAAACTACAATCCACTTAAAAACTGGGTGTGAATTAAATCCACTACATCTACCAGGTTTTTTGTTTCTTCAAAAACTTTCAATTGCCTGTCGGCGCCGGTGCCCTGCTCCAGCATTTTGTGCACATGCTTTATGCGCTCCCTCGATCCTAACTGGTCTACCACATCGTCTACAAAATCAAGCAGCTCGTAAATCAACACCCGCGTATTCACTTCTTCTTCTTTTCCAAAATCAATGAGGTAGCCATCAATACCGTAACGGCCCGCCCGCCATTTGTTCTCATTTATCAGCGGACGCGGGTACTGGATAAAGTTCATGTTCTGCTGGCGCAGTTTATAAATTTTTGCACAGATGGCCTGGAAGAGCGCCGCAATGGCAATGGTTTCAT
>JANNYY010000653.1:0-2417 GCA_031410355.1 Chitinophagaceae bacterium
AAAGGGCAATATAATTATGATGATGGCATTGGCAGTATTGCACCAAACGGAAAATTATTAAATCCAAAAAAACGCTGGGGTGGCTTAATGCGCAGTATTGACCAGCCCGATTTTGAAACAGCAAATATTGAGTTTATTGAATTCTGGCTGCAGGATCCGTTTATTAATTATCCTGCCAAAAATTTAGTTTATCCCAGTACTGCCGGTGGTAAACTGTATTTCGACCTCGGTAATATTTCGGAAGATGTTTTAAAAGATGGTAAACGTTTTTATGAAAATGGTTTACCAACACCCAATGCACCGGCACCGGTTGATAATTCCAACTGGGGCAGGGTGCCAACAAACCCGGTGCAGGTTACCAATGCATTTAGTAACGATCCTGATGACAGAAAATTCCAGGACCTTGGTTTCGATGGATTGAATGATACAGCAGAAGTTGCAAAACGTGCTGCTTATTTAGCACAGTTGGCTACTAATTTTGGTACCGGCTCACTGGCTTATCAACAGGCCCGGTTAGATCCATCAAATGATAATTATCACTATTACCGGGGCGATGACCTGGATCAGCAGGGGCTTGGTATTTTGGGCAGGTATAAAAATTTTAATAACCCCGAGGGTAATTCACCGGTAGCAAATACGGGTTCTACTTATTCATCTGCTGCAACTTTATATCCCGATGCAGAAGACCTGAACCGTGATAATACCTTAAATCAAACAGAAGAATATTTTCAATACATTGTTGATATAAAACCATCCAGCCAGCCGGAAATGGCTATTGGTACTAATTATATTGTTGACAAAAAAGTAGTAAGTGTAAACCTGGTTAACAGTACCTCACGTAATGAAACCTGGTACCAGTTTCGTATTCCTATTGGCCAGTACGACCGTAAGATCGGCAACATTCCCGATTTTAAATCAATCCGGTTTATACGGATGTTTATGACAGATTTTGATGATAGTGTTGTTATGCGTTTTGGCGAACTGCAGTTTACCCGGAACGTTTGGCGCAAATTCAATTATAAAATTGATACCACCGGAACATATACCCAAATTACACCGGGTGCAACTATTTTTAACCAGGGCGCAGTTAATATTGAAGAGAACGATAAGCGTACACCATTACCTTACCGTACACCAACAGAAATTGAGCGGGTGCAAACCTTAAGCAACAACGGGGTTAATCTTTTACAAAATGAGCAGGCATTAAGTTTACAGTTTTGCGGCCTGGCAAAAAACGATGCCAGGGCTGTGCAGCAAACTTTTGCAAACAGGGACCTTCGCCAGTTTCGTAAACTTCAAATGTATATTCATGCTGAAGAAAACAGAAAAGGCGGCGCAGGTGTTCTTCGGGATAAAGACCTTACTGCAGTGATAAGGATGGGTACCGATTTTGTAAATAATTATTATGAAATAAGGATACCTTTAAATTTAACTCCCTTAAATGCTGCAACCACTTTCAATCCAGATTCACCGGAATACAATGATACTTTGTGGATACCGGGCAATTCCCTGGATGTTGATTTGCAAACGCTGGTTAAATTAAAGCAGGCCAGGAATCTGAGCACAGCATCAACTACAGTTATTTACCGGCAGTTACAAAAAAATGGACACACTTTTTCGGTAATGGGCAACCCCAACCTGGCAGAAATAAGGGGCATATTGCTGGGGGTAGAAAATACCAATGCACCGGGTACTGCCTGTGGCGAGGTATGGTTAAATGAACTGCGCCTTTCTTCTATTGATGAAAAAGGAGGTGCCGCTGCCCTGGTAAGGATAGACCTGAACCTCGCAGACCTGGGTACCATTTCATTATCGGGTAATATGCACAGCAGCGGTTTTGGTACGCTTGAGCAAAGGGTTAATGACCGTTTCCGTGATAATTTTAACCAGTTTGATATATCAGCCAATCTTGAACTGGGCAAACTATTGCCGCCAAAAGCGGCGCTGTCCATTCCCTTTTTTGGAAGTTACCAGCAATCGGCAAGTACGCCAGAGTACGATCCCTTTGATATGGATATCAAACTAAAAGATAAATTAAAAGATGCAAAAACGGCTGCTCAAAAAGATTCCATAAAAAGTAATGCAGTTGATTTTACATCAACCACTACGGTAAACTTTACAAACGTTCGTAAAAACAGAACCAGTACAAAAAAACCGAAAGTGTATGATATTTCTAATTTTGATGTGAGTTATTCTTACCTGAAAATTAAAAGCCATACTCCTTTAATTGAATACAATGATATAACCAGGCACCGCTATGGACTGGGCTACAATTTTGCACCAACGCCAAAATATATTGAGCCCTTTAAAAAAATAAAATTCTTTACAAAAAGAAAAACACATTGGTACGACCTGGTAAAAGATTTCAACTTTAATTTAATACCCTCACAGTTAAGTTTCCGCGCCGATGTTAACCG
>JANNYY010000654.1:0-5043 GCA_031410355.1 Chitinophagaceae bacterium
CGGTTAACAAACTTGTTAATCTGTTGAAAATTTCTATATTTGTCTCCTTAAACCCTTGACAGGCCCGCAACCTTATGAAGCATCTCTTTTTAAAACTGATACTGTTTTTGTTAAGCAGCGCAGTTATCAGTAAAGCATCTGCACAGCCTTTATTATCTTATACACCCCTTGTACATGATTCTTTACAGTTGCTGAATATTAAAAATGCCATCAGGCAAAATTACCTTAAAGACAGCGTTTCCATTACCGGTGAAAATAAAAAACAGATCATCGGCTTTTACCGCGACAGGTACCAGAACCTGGCCGACATGTTTAAAGAAAAAGAATTTGTAAACAATGCCGAAGCCGACAGTTATTTAAATGCACTGGTTACCCAGATCTTTAAAAGCAACCCACAACTTACAAAACTGGGCACCCGTTTTCTTTTTTCAAGGGTGTACTGGCCCAATGCATTCAGCGCGGGCGATGGTACCATCGTTTTTAATATAGGCCTGTTTGCAAAACTTAATAATGAAAGCGAGGTGGTATTTACGCTTTGCCATGAGCTGGCCCACCTTTACCTTGACCACAGCACCCAGGGTATTATGCAATATGTAAACACTGTTAATTCAAAAGACTTCCAGGAGCAATTAAAAGAAATTAAAAAATCGAAATACGAGGTAAACAAGCAATTAGAAAAGCTGGAGAAGGGACTGGTATTTAAAAGCCGCCGCCATGGCCGGGAGCATGAAGATGAAGCCGATTCAGTTGGCCTCAGCTTTATGCAGAACACCGGTTATAGTTTAAAAGGTGCATTAACGGGGCTTGGTCTTTTAGATGTAATTGATAAAGATACATATGCCGCCGATAGTGGCCTGCAGCGCTATTTCAGCTTTGCCCAAATGCCCTTTAATAATAACTGGGTTAAAAAAGAAACAGGTTTTTTTGGCGGCGTGCCCGATAAAAATATCAGCACAAAAGAAAAAGATTCATTAAAAACACACCCCGACTGTAAAGCAAGGATTGCAAAACTTACCCCCATTGTTGCAAGAGCTGATAACCCCAACAATAAAGATTTTATAGTGAGCGAGGCACAGTTTACAACCCTTAAGAACAATTTTAAATTTGAAGTGGTTGAATTCTGTTTTGTATCCAAACGTATAAGCCGCTGCCTGTATTATGCAATGGAACTGCTGGAGGCAAATCCCGGTAATGTTTACCTGGTAACTACCATTGGCAAATGCTTTAATGAAATGTACAGCAATCAAAAAGACCATACACTCAACCGGGTGGTTGATCTGCCTTCGCCGTATGCAGATGAAAATTATGATGCATTAACACAGTTCATTCAAAACATCAGCCTTAATAATATGGCTTCGCTTGGTTATTATTTTTTAAACAATTATAAAACTAAAATGACCGGGAATGCCGGTTTTGATAAAGCATTCGCCATCAGCAGTAAAAATTTTAATACGCAAAACACTAACCCATAAACCTCAAAATTTTTTAAACTTTTAAACCAAAACAACAAAATGAAAAAGATCCTCACATTGCTCCTCTGCTCATTCATGGCAACAACTGCCATTAAAGCCCAGGGCAAACTCAGTATTGAAAACGTTCGTTCCATTTACATACGCAATTCCGGCGAAATAATGGATGGCGAAGAATTGAAAGGCTATTTTGTCTTTTATATCTCCGATAAAGTTGACAGTAAAACCAACGAATACACGGTGCAGATAATGGATATGAACCTGAACAAGATCAAAGACATCAAATTTGAAGATGATAAAAACGTGCAGGTACTGGAAAGCAGTTATAACGGCCAAAGCATCATGTTTCTTTTTTATAATAAAAAAGAAAAAACGCTGGAATACCGTGCCTATGGTTTCGATGGCAAAATGTTATCAACCTACACCAAAGAGCTAACCAGCCGCAGCAAAGCATTGCTGGAACAAACTTATGGTCAAAAATCGGATGAAGGCCAAAACGAAGCACTGTTCAGCGTTGGCAACCAGGGGTATGTAACTGTTTACCCGGTAAAAGAAGGCAAGTATTACACGTACGAAGTAAATTTCTTTTTTACCGACAAGCGCAAGCAATGGAGTTATGAAGCAGCCGAAGAGCAGGAAGATAAATGGGCCAGTGCCATGTACCTTGGCAGTGCCGATTCGCTGGTAATATTTGAAGTGATAAAACAAAAACGATTGATGGGCGGTGCACCGCATAGCTGGCTGTTAGGCATTAATATTTATACGGGTAAAAAAGTTTTTGAAGTAAGTACAGAAGCCGAAGATTATAAGTTTTACCCCATGAATATTTCACCCATCAGGGGCAGTTCAAATTTTTTATTGATGGGTACCTATTATGAGCCTGATGGCAGGGTAATGAAGGATGCCAGCCTTGGCCTGGCAGCATGGACCATTAATACCAGCGGTAAACCCATTGCTAAAAAATACAATTCCTGGGAAGGAGAGATCGGCAAATATCTTACAACCGATAAAAAAGGAAGGGTGGCCGACCTGGGCTATGTGTTCTTTCATGAAATTTTACAAACAGCCGACGGTAACTTTTTTGCCATTGGCGAAGGATATAAAAAAGTGGCCAGCGGCCTGGGTATTGCCACAGCCATTTTAAACCAGGGCAGCGGCAGCGTGGCTACTGCCAAATTAAAAATTACCGACATGGTTACCTTTAAGTTCAACGATAAGTTTGAAATTAAAGATGCTAAAATTTACGATAAGAACAGCAACAGCCAGGAAATGCAGAGCGGCGCTGAATTTTTATCGCCACATACCATGGCGGTTGCAGCAAAAGCCTGGGGCTTTTTTGATTACGATTTTACACAAACCAATAAAGAGCATACCCGTTTTTCTGTTTGCTACAGCGACTATGTAAGGAGTAAGGATTTTAAAGGCAAAACATTTAACTCCATCACTTACAACGAAGGCAAAATGAGCACCGATAAAATTGAACTAACCAGTAAAGCTAAATGGATGCGGGTGCATCCGGCAAAAACCGGCTCGGTAATGATCATGGAATATTTTAAAAAAGATAAAAGACTGGAGATGCGGTTGGAGAAACTGAACTAAGGGTTTATAAAAATAATACTTCTGCCATCCTTCATTAATTTTGGGGGATGGCAGATTTGTTTTTGCTTATAGCGTAATTATTAACTTTATGATGCAGGTAAGGATTAAGATCATAAATGTTCACAAAAAGAGAACTTTTTTTTAAATTAATTGTATCTTTATTATGAAAGTTCATTTAATAAGGAAAGAAACAATTGAAGCATTTGCCCGGGAATATGCTCAAAGCAGAATCTTTTTGGAAGAATGGCTGACCAAAGTTAAAAACGCAGACTGGGAAAAACCTGCAGATATGCAGTCAACTTTCAGATCTGTTGATTTCCTTGGCAAAAGTTCTGCAAGGGTAGTGTTTGATATTGGTGGCAATAATTACAGGATGATTTGTAAATATGCTTTTGGAGGCAGGCAAGTTCATTTGTTTGTTTGCTGGATGGGAACACATGCAGCTTATGATAAACTTTGCAATAACAATGAACAGTTCACAGTAAGTATTTTTTAAAGAAACTATATGACATCGCTGAAATATAAAGTCATCAAAAGCAAAACCCAATACCGGGAGTATAGCAATATACTTGAAGATCTCATTTTTTCCAGTTCTAAAATAACGGACGTAAAGGATGAGATTGCCCTCCTCACCTTATTGATTGAAAAATGGGATGCCGATCATAATAGTTTTAGCGATATGGACCCAATCCGCTTATTGAAATCGCTTATGGATGATCACAAAATAAAAGCAAAAGACCTGGTTGAATTACTGGAAATCAGCAAAGGTTATGTTTCCGACATATTAAACTGCAAAAAGGGTTTATCCAAAGACTTAATCCGTAAACTGTCCAAACATTTTAAAGTTTCGCAGGAAGCATTTAACAGGCCATATAAATTAACCGTAACCCAAAATGCCCGTTTGCGAAATGCAACTGTCAGAAATACAAAAAAGAAATTGGCAATAGCTTAGTTTATCAATCAATTCTGGTTTAATAAATCAACCTGATATCTTTTAATAAATTATTTACCTGCTACCTTCTATTAGTATTGATGGATGGCATTTTTTTTGCGAATAGCCAATCCTCTAAACAAACAACGCAAACTTTTGCCCTGTTTCTCAATAAAAGCGCCCCGCGTGTACAATTTAATTTTTATAAGTTATTTTTGACAATATTTAAGAACTGAATAAGTATGCTGCAACCACAAGCCCTGGGCTTACCGCCTTTTTTTACTGACGTATTTAATAATACTGTACAAAACAATATTCTTTTAATAGATACAAAAGGTATAATACTGGCAGTTAACCCCACCTTTACCCACTTCTTTGGCTACCAGCCCGAGGATATTGTTGGAAAAAATGTATCCATATTATTTACTGCCGAAGACCAGGAAAAAGGCATGCCCGAAAAAGAACTTCAGTCGGTATTAACTACCGGGCAGGGATCGGATAATAATTACCTGGTAGCTGCAGATAATACCAAGACCTGGGTTTCGGGAGAATCTGTTTTGGTTAAAAAAGAAGATGGAGGTTCCCTCATCATAAAGATCATCCAGAATATACATGTACAAAAAGAATCGGAACTGGAACTTAAAAGGATCAATTTATTTAATGAAGATATACTGGGCAACATAAGTAATGTAGTTATTGTTTTGAATGAAAAGATGGAACTGGTAAAAACCAACACAGCCTTTACAGCTGTTTTTAATACCGGGGGCAGCAACCCGGAGGATTTGAATTTTAAGGCCCTTATTGATCCACACGACACAGACAATACACTTATCAGCAACATCACCAATGCCTTTGCTGCCCGTACCGGATTTACAAATATCATTATTAGTATCTCCGTTTCAGCAACAGAGAAAAGAATATTCGAGGTTAGTGGAACCCTTATGGTTTCGGGTACCGGAATAAATAATATACTCCTTGTTTTGCATGATATTACTTTACCTAAACAACTGCAGCGGGAAAGAGAAGACATCATTGGCTTTGTAG
>JANNYY010000655.1:0-2777 GCA_031410355.1 Chitinophagaceae bacterium
ATGGCAACCCGGCGCTTATAGACAATTTATATTTGAATGATGGCAAAGGAAACCTGGTGCAGGTTTTAAATTCGATCCCTGCATTGCTTAAAAATAAATCCTGTGTAAGCGCTGCAGATATTGATAAGGACGGGGACATTGACCTGTTTGTTGGCGGCCTTGCAGATGCCAAACAATATGGCATCCCTCAACCTTCTTATTTGTTAGTGAATGATGGGAAGGGAAAATTTCAATTAGCAGGTTCCTCTGAAATAAAACTGGAAAATACAGGTATGGTTACAGCCTCTTCTTTTACAGATATTAATAATGATGGCTGGCCCGACCTGCTGATAACAGGGGAGTGGATGCCTGTAAAAATATTTATCAATAACAAAGGAAAATTTACCGCAACAGATATTCCCCAATCAACGGGTTTATGGCAAAGCATGTATACAGCAGATGTAAACGGAGATGGGTTTGTTGATATCCTGGCCGGTAACTGGGGGCATAACAGTAAATTATATGCAGGTAAAAATGGCCCGCTTAAACTGTATGTTAAAGACTTTGATAAGAATGGTTCGGTAGAACAGGTAATGGCATATACTGTTGATGGCAAAGAATATACTTTTTTGGCCAAAGACGAACTGGAAAGATCGTTGCCGGTGCTTAAAAAAGCTTACCTGCGTTATAGCGAAGTAGCCGGCAAAACTGTACAATACATGTTTTATGACCTGTTTAAGGATTATACAGAGTTGAAGGCAGAAGAGCTGGGGTCCTGCTGTTTTATCAACGATGGAAAAGGAAACTATACAAAGAAAATACTGCCTGATGAATTGCAACTGGCTCCTGTTTTTTCATTTGCCACTGTATCGGTAAACGGGCGCAACAGTTTTATTGCAGCAGGAAATTTTTATGGCGTGATACCGTACGAAGGCAGGTATGATGCTTTGCTGCCAACCATTTTTTCGTTTAACAGATCAACAAATAATTTTGCTGGCGGCATGAATATGCCCTTGTCGGATGGGGAAGTGAGAGACATTAAATGGGTTAAAACTGCCGGCGGTAAAGCAATAATGATTGTTGCCAGGAATAATGATGCGCTGCAATTTTTTAAACAGGCTGAATAGTTTTTTTACCACGAATACTTTGACAGGCTCAGTACACGAATTACACTAATTGCACGAATTAAATGAATTACACGAATTACACGAATGATATAAAGTGGCAGGAATTATTCGTGTTTTATTAGTCCCGGTAGCTATCGGGATTAGTGGCAAAAAAAGATAATGTGGGGATAATGAAAAAATAAATTGATAAATATGAAACGAAAAAATCACTTACTGCTGTTGCCACTTTTTATACTTTTTATTTTTGGCGATTGTTCCAAAAGCGGCAGCAGCAACAGCCCTTCTCCCGTTCCTGTGCCTGTAAATGAGGTGGACGTATGGCTTACAAAACCGGATCAGTCGGTATTACTGCAAAAGCAATCTGCTGTTCTTTCATTTGGTACAACCCCCAACAGCTATCCCAATATTGATGTTGACCCTGCTGTAACTTTTCAAACCGTTGATGGGTTTGGTTATACCTTAACCGGCGGCAGCGCTGCACTTATCAGCAGTATGAGTACGGCGAGTAGGGCGGCTTTGTTAGATGAACTGTTTGGCGCATCATCAAATTCAATTGGCATCAGTTATTTAAGGGTAAGCATTGGTGCATCAGATCTCAACAGTTCGGTTTTTAGTTACGATGATATGCCTGTGGGATCAACAGATATTTCTTTATCAAACTTCAGCCTTTCTAAAGATACCCTTGATCTTGTTCCTGTTTTAAAACAAATACTGGCCATCAATCCAAACATAAAAATTCTGGGTTCGCCCTGGAGCCCGCCTGTATGGATGAAAGATAACGGCAGCACCATTGGCGGAAGCCTGCAGCCCATATATTATGGAGTGTATGCAAATTATTTTGTAAAGTATATTCAGCAGATGCAGGCAAAAGGTATTCCCATAAATGCAATCACTATTCAGAATGAACCGCAGTATGGTGGTAATAATCCCAGCATGTTAATGAGTGCAATACAGCAGGCAACTTTTGTAAAAAACAACCTGGGGCCTGCATTCATGGCGGCGGGCATCAGCACAAAAATTATTATCTGGGATCACAATTGTGATAATGCCAGTTACCCCATCACCATTTTAAATGATGCCGCAGCAAAAACATTTATTGATGGCTCAGCCTTTCATTTATATGCCGGGGATATCAGCGCATTGTCGGCAGTACACACAGCTCATCCCGACAAAAATCTTTACTTCACCGAACAGTGGACAGCAGGCTCGGGTAGTTTTGACGGTGATTTAAAATGGCATGTAAAAAATGTACTTATTGGCTCGATGAAAAACTGGAGTAAGGTTGCTTTGGAATGGAACCTGGCAAACGATCCTGCTTACGGTCCGCACACACCCGGAGGCTGCACCGAGTGTAAAGGCGCTGTAACCATCACGGGTTCTGCCTATAACAGGAACGTTGCTTATTATATCATTGCACATGCTTCTAAATTTGTGCCGGCGGGTTCTGTAAGAATTTCATCCGGCATGGTTACCGATCTTCCAAATGTTGCGTTTAAAACGCCATCCGGAAAAAAAGTTTTGATAGTGGTAAATGAAAGTAACCTTGCTTTAGGATTTAATATTAAATACAATGGGAAATGGGTTTATACATCATTAACACCGGGTGCGGCGGGTACTTATACCTGGTAAAATAAATTAAAAAAAGTTTATGAAAAAAATGAGTTTTGTTTT
>JANNYY010000656.1:0-7849 GCA_031410355.1 Chitinophagaceae bacterium
TGACAGGTGCCCCGATGCAGCAGGCCCAGCCTCATTACAGGGTTGCCCCGACAGGGATGGCGATGGTATTGCTGACATGGATGATAAATGCCCGGACATTGCCGGCCTGGCCCGTTACCAGGGTTGCCCGGTTCCGGATACGGATAAAGACGGAGTTAATGACGAACTGGATAAATGTGTAACCGTACCAGGGCTTGCACGTTACCAGGGATGCCCGATACCAGATACAGATGGTGATGGTGTTAATGATGAAGAAGATAAGTGTATCAATGATAAAGGCCCTGCTTCAAACTATGGTTGCCCGGTTATAAGCGAAGAAATAATAAGGAAAGTTAATACTGCTGCGCAAAACATTTTCTTTGTAACAGCAAGTTCTAAATTATTGGCTAAATCGTTTCCTAAATTAAATGGTGTAGTTACTATTCTTAAAGAGAATCCTTCTTACAAAGTACAAATAGATGGCCATACTGATGATGTAGGTAAAGATGAATATAACCATACTTTATCGCATGAAAGAGCTGCATCCGTAAAAGCCTACCTGGTAAGCCAGGGTATTACCGAAGACCGTTTAAGTTCCACCGGTTACGGAGAAACAAAACCCGTAGCAGATAATAAAACTGCCGCAGGCCGTGCAAAGAACAGGAGGGTAGAGATGGTATTGAGAAATTATTAATCCTTTACTTCGTTATAAAAAAGCCTCCGGTTTAAACCGGAGGTTTTTTTTGCTATAAGAAAATCTAAGGATTATTAAGAAATATTGGATTTTTTTCTTGGGTATTCAACAATTAAAATTTATTTCTTTCCTAATTTTTTGAATTCATTTCCGCCTTAGCCTGGTTAAACACCATATTTATCCTGCGGTTTAATAATTCTATTTCTCCAATTGAGGATGTAACACTGCTCAGTTGCTCCATTTCTTTAAAAACCGGTTCCAGCACAGAAATACCAAGTATAGAAAACGCAGATTTTATTTTGTGTGATATATCGCTGATGACAGTAAAGTTTGTTTTTTCTATTGCATCGCTCAGAAAGGTCAGTTCTTTCCTGGTCTCTTTAAAAAAAACAGCAACGATGTTATTCATAATTTTATTATTTCCATGAGAAACACCAATCAGGTAGCCCATGTTACATACTTTATCTGCTTTTATAGCAGCAGGGCGTATTATGCTGCGTTTTGTTTTTAATGATCCGGTTTTACTTTTACTGCTGCTGGTTAATTTGTAAATGGTTTTAAACAGCAGGTCTTCCTGTATTGGCTTTAAAATATAATCATCCATTCCCAGCAGCATACATTTCTCCTTTTCGCCCGGCAGCGCATGGGCAGTAAGGGCTACGATGGGGATATTAATTTTTAGTTGCTGCCTTATTATTGTTGTTGCCTCGTATCCGTTCATTACAGGCATTTCCATGTCCATCAGTATAATATCAAAATGAGTTACTTTTATTTTTTCAATGGCCTGCATGCCGTTTTCTGCAAACTCTAATTTTATGCCATAGGGTGCAAACAAAACAGCAATCAGTTTAGCATTCAACAGGTTGTCTTCAACCAATAAAATATGCAAACGGCGCATTTTTTTTAAAGCGTATTTATTTTTTGTTATTAATGTTGAATTTGTCAAAATATACATTTTTGTCTTTTACTTCCCAAACGTATGCAGGCCTTCACCATTTGCAGCATTGTTTCCAGTTCAAAAGGTTTAGTAATGTAATCGTCGGCGCCAAGGTCCAAGGCTTGTGACCTGTTTATTTTTCCACACAAGGTGGTGCTAAAAATAAAAGGAATTTGAGACGTGCCGTCATTTTCTATCAGCATGCGTAAAACTTCGTGCCCATCAACACCTGGCCTGGGCATATCGCAAATGATCAGATCAGGAATATATTCCGATGCCAGTTCAATTCCTCTTTTTCCATTGTTGGTTGAAAAGATCTGATAACCTTCCAGTTCAAAGTATTCTTTTAAATTCTCAAGAATATCAGCATTATCTTCAATTATCAAAATTGATTTCATGTTGGCTTTGTTGTTTCGGGTTAATACTGCATAATCAAAGGGGTCAAGGTAGATTACCTGTGATTGATAAGCATTACAGAATTAATTAAATAAGTTGCATTATTCACATGCTTTAATGTGCCGCTATAAAACAGTCTTAAGTTAAGTTTATCAGGCTGTAACAGTTTTCACACTAAGAGTACAAAGAAAAAACTTTGTGGCCCTTTTGTCTTTGCAGGACATGCGACAACATAACACCCGTATCAGGAGATGAAAATTGTATTTGTTGCAGCAACTTTTACCGGGGAAGTTTTTTAGTCAGCCGGAATATAAATATCAAACGTAGCGCCTTCATTTAATTGGCTTGTTGCAGTAATAAGGCCTTTGTGATTTTCTACTATTTTTTTTACGATGGCAAGCCCGATGCCTGTGCCGGCATACACTTCTTTGCTGTGCAGCTTTTGAAACACGCCAAAAATACGTTCACTGAAATGAGGTTCAAAGCCAATGCCGTTGTCTTTAACACTGATGTGGCAATAATCCTTTTCGGGCGAAAAAAAATCCTGGCGTGCTATGTCATTCAAAGTAGTTTCGGTATTTATGGCCAGCCGCCCGTTATTTAACTGGCTGCCTTTTACCATGTGGCTCTTTATGATGATGTGTGCCGGAATATTGGGGTCAGAAAATTTAAGTGCATTACTGATGAGGTTGTACATGAGCTGGCGAAACTGGAAAGGGATGATGTTTACAGGACAAATTTCTCTTGCCTGGATGGTTGCGTTTTTTTCCTGGATATTATCTCTCAGTTCATTTTTTACTTCATCTATTATTTTGTTGAGGTCAGTTTTTTCAAAGGTATGATCGGTGGTATTGATACGGGAAAAAGCCAGCAGGTCATCAATAAGCTGCTGCATACGCTGGGCCGCCAACTGCATGCGCTGAAAATTATATTTTCCCTTCTCCGACAGGTTTTCATTTTCATTTTCTAAAATGATGGTAACAAAGGTTTGTATTTTGCGCAGTGGTTCCTGCAGGTCATGACTGGATATATAGGTGAATGCCAGCAACTCTTTGTTGGCGCTTATCAGCTCTGCTGCCCGTTTTTCTTTTTCTTCATTTTGAAAGGCAAGTTCTTTATTGGCAATGATAAGTTCTGCTGCCCTTTTTTCTTTTTCTTTATTTTGAAATGCAAGTTCTTTGTTGGCAATGATGAGTTCTGCAGCCCTTTTTTCTTTTTCTTCGTTTTGAAATGCCAGCTCTTTATTGGCAATACCTAATTCCGCTGCTCTTTTTTCTTTCTCATCATTTTGAAAGGCAAGTTCTTTGTTGGCAATGATCAGTTCTGCCGCTCTTTTTTCTTTTTCTTCATTTTGAAAAACAAGTTCTTTGTTGGCAATACTTAATTCCGCGGCTCTTTTTTCTTTTTCTTCGTTTTGAAAAACAAGTTCTTTGTTGGCAATGCTTAACTCTGCTGCTCTTTTTTCTTTTTCTTCATTTTGAAAGATGAGTTCCTTATTGGCGACGCTTAACTCATCTTCTGCTGTAATATGTATCATTTTTATTTTTTTCTTATTCTTTAAAATGCCAAACTGTTTTCTACGGTCAGTACAAAATTTTCAACACCGGGTTGCGCAATATTTCCTGCCTGCCCTGGGCCACGGTGGTGTTTTATAAGGTTAAGCACATGCAGTATAATTTTTTTGAATTGTGCAAATTCAGATGGCTTCCTTATAAAATACTGCGCCCCGTTAATGTAAAGCTGGCTCACCACTTCTTTTTCGAAGGATGTGGAAAAAACCACCACAGGAATATTTTGCAGCTTTTTATTCAGCTTTATTTCTGATAAACATTCAAAGCCGTTTTTGCGGGGCATATTCAAATCCAGGAAAAGGATATCAGGTAGTTTATTGGTTTGATTGCTGAGATGCTGCATAAGCTGTTCACCATCATGCACGGCTGTAAACAGCGTTAATATTGGCATATCCTGCAAAGCATCTTTAAAAAACAGGCAATCATCTGTATCATCATCTGCAAGCAGAATATAAAGCTGTTTTAGGTTCATGCGTTTAGGATATATTTTAATTTGCCATTCGAAAATATATTTTCGGCGGCCATAGGCAGTGCATGGTGAATAACCTGTACCAGTTCTGAAAAATTACTTGGCTTATGTATATAAACATCAGCACCCGTTTTAAAAAGTATATTAATTTTATCCGCCGCATTAGAGGTTGAAAACATCACCACCGGCAGGTCTTTCAGTTTTTCGTCATGTTTTATTTCTGCCAAACATTCAAAACCATTTTTGCGGGGCATATTAATGTCGAGGAATAATACGTGTGGAAGATGTGTTGCGTTTTCTGCAAGATATTTCAGCAGTTCATCTCCATCATGCACGGTTCTAAGCTCTGTGGTTATTGGCAATGCTTCCAGGGCTTCTTTAAAAAAGTTGCAATCGTCAATATCATCATCTGCAAGCAGAATATTTAATTTCTTTAAGCTCATAATTAAAATTTTTGTTTCAATTTTCTTCTAATGCTGTATTTATTCTTTCTGCTACTTTTATAAGCGCCTGGTGAATAACCTCTTTAAGATCATTAAAATCATTTGGCTTGCGTAAATAATCCTCGGCGCCCATCCTGGTGAGTGTGCCTTTAAGATTATCCTCCAGGTCAATACCCCTGGTAAAAGAGGTAGTAAGCATAATCACGGTAAGCGCCTTCAATTTTTCGTCTTCTTTTATTTCAGCTAAACATTCAAAACCGGTTTTGCGGGGCATGCTCAAATCAAGAAAAAGCACATCGGGAAGCCGGTCTGCATTTTCAAAAAGCCATTGCATAAGCTGTTCTCCATTATTTACAGTGGTAAGCTTTGTGGCTACAGGTATTTCTTTTAATGCTTTATCAAAAAAAATACGGTCGTCCATATCATCATCTGCAAGCAAGATATGGAGCGGGGTACTTTGTTGATTAACTTTCATATTTTATACGATGGTCTGCCCTGGTTATTTCCTTAGCAGGCTTATTAATATTTTATCTGAATGATTATCTACAAAGATGGTTCCGGCAGCGGGATATATTGTTGCATAAATCTGTAAATAAGTTACAGAATTCACATGTTTTAATTTAGGGGTTAGGGGTTATGATTTGGCTGGATTGGTGCTAAGCTGGAATTTTCGTATTAGATTTATATTTGAAATAAATTTCTTAAATTTGATTAAAACAAAAAATCATGTCAACAATCGAATTGCGAAATAAAGTAATTGAAAGAGTTCAGGTTACAAATGATGAAGATATACTTGAAGATATCTATAGAATTTTAGAAATTGAAGCAAACGACGATGATAATGAAGTATATGTTCTCTCCGAAACTCAAAAAAAACTAATTGAATTGTCCCGTAAACAAATTAGGGAAGGAAAATCTTTTACAAATGAAGAAGTAAACCGTGAAACAGAAGAATGGTTAGAAAAATAGAATGGTCTTTATTAGCTAAAGAACAAAAGAGAGAAATTTTACAATATTGGATTAGTCGCAATAAATCAAATACTTATAGTAAAAAGTTAAACCGATTAATCAATGAAGCTTTGATATTAATCCAAAAGTATCCACGTATTGGAAGAAGAACAGCAAATGATAAAAACCTGAGAGTTAAATTAGTAAAGGAATATTTGATTATTTATGAAGTGACTGATTCGACGATTTATATTCATTTTATTTGGGATGGGCTTCAAGATCCGAAAAAACTGGAAAAGCTTCTTGAATAAAATAATTAGCCTGCCACCAACACGCGGTTTATTTTATAGGGAACAAAAGCCGTGGTTCAGCATTCAGTTTCCAAGGAGTAGGAAAGCATTGCTAATTGCACATTTCTATTGTTATTTGCCTATTGCCCATTATCCCATTACCTCACCTCTCACTACTCACCACTCACCACTCACTACTCACGCCTCAAATCCTGTCCATATACCCAACTAAATTCCGGCTAATCAATATTTTGAGGGCCTGCGGCTAAACCCGAAGGGTTGTAATTATTATAGTAAAGTAATAATTTTGTGGTGCAAAACCCCGAAGGGGTGATATATTAACAATTAAACTTTCTACTATGCCGGGAACATTTTCTCAAATTTATATACAGATTGTTTTTGCTGTAAAAGGAAGGGAAAACCTGATTGGAAATAGCTGGAAATCTGAATTACATAAATACATAGCCGGAACCATTAAAGGCAAAGGACAAAAACCAATTATTGTAAATGGCATGCCTGATCACATCCATGCCTTTGTAGGATTAAAACCTGCCATGGCAATATCAGACCTCGTTAGGGATATTAAAAACAATGCCTCAAATTTTGTAAATGACCATAATTTTGTAAAGGGAAAGTTTGCCTGGCAGGAAAGTTTCGGTGCATTTTCCTATTCACATTCTCATATTGGCAAAGTGTATGATTATATATTTAACCAGGAACAGCACCACAAAAAGAAAACCTTTAAACAGGAATATATTGATTTTCTGAAAAAGTTTGAAATTGAATTTGATGAAAAATATTTGTTTGAGTGGTATGATTAATAAAGCATTTTAACTATTTCACCCCTTCAGGGTTTTGGTCCTCAATTAACATGTTTCTACTATAATCATATCACCCCGTTGGGGTTAATCACAAAATGAGGGGTAATTTTTTTTTCATCTTCAGCACCTCACGTCTCACGCCTCAAGATTCACGCCTCACGATTCACGCCTCACCACTCACGCTTCACATCCTGTCCATATACCAGCTTAGTTCCCTTTCAATTTTTTTATAACTAAAGATAGAAGTGATTATTTTTTGCAGGCGCATAGAGGCGGTTTCGCTTTTTACCACATAGTCAAATGCCTGGTGATGCATACAGTTTATCGCTACATCAATTTTATCCTGCGAGGAAAGCATGATAACCGGGATAGCCGGGTTAAAAGCTTTTATCTTATCCAAAGTTTCTATACCATTCATAGCGGTTTTATCAATGCCATCCAGGTAATAATCTAAAACAATTACATCCGGGGCCTTTGTTAAATTTTGCAGGCAAAGTTCGCCGGTTGCAAATGTTTCAATTTCAAAACCCCCATGTTGCGTAAATTCAATTTCCAGGGTTTTTAAAAACAGGGCATCATCATCTACCAGGAAAAGTTTTATGAGGCTTGTATCGGTATTGGTATCGTTTTTCATGCTTTGGTATTTTTAAGTATTGTATATTCTTCTTCCAGTTCTGCGCAGGCATTTGTACAAACATGTTCAAGCTGTAAAACAATATCCTGCATTTCTTTAGCCTGTGCTTTTGTTCCACTATATTCCTGCAATTTTTTTGCCATGTTTTCAAAATCTTTTTTAATACCAATTATTGCAAAGGAGGGGATCATTTTATGTGCCGCTGCCTGTAAAGATGCCCAGTCTTCGGCCTGCATACTTTTTTTCAACAGGCTTACCAGGTCAGGTGTTTGCTGCAGGTACAGTGCAATCATTTCCATCATTAACTTGCGGTCGTATTTGGTTATGTTGATGAGGTAAGCCAGGTCAGTATATCTTGCTTTTTTATCGCCGGGGGCTTCACCTGGTTCAGGAATGCTGTTCATTTTTTCTTCCGGCAGGGCACCCACAGGGTTCTGTGAACTGTGTGCAGGGTTCTTTATCAACCCAATTATTTTACTGAACAATATTCTTTCATCAACAGGCTTTGCAATGTAACCACTGTTGACCTGGAAAAATGCAAGGCCGTTGGCATGAATGATTACATTGCAAAGCCTGTTGATGAAAGAATATTGTACAGTAAAATAATTGGGTTGATAAAGAACCCTGCACACAGTTCACAAAACCCTGTGGGTGCCCTGCCGGAAGA
>JANNYY010000657.1:0-3126 GCA_031410355.1 Chitinophagaceae bacterium
TCTTGCTCTTTCACTCTCAGCAAAAAAATGAAAAACAAACCTGTGTATGACATACTCAAATAACGACCAAAAAGGATGCCTGCTAAAAAACTTAAACTAATTTGAAATATGGAAAATGCCAGTACCGAAGCGGTGAAATATAGCATAAAACCTATCAATGGAATATATATTCCCCAAATCACCAACGGATGAGTCTTGGTTAAATACTCCAAATACCGGTTCTTAAACAACCGGGCTTGTCCTTTATTGTGAATCTTCTCGAACTTCATTACAGTTAATACAATACAAAATTAATTAAATTTCTATGAAATGCAATTTCTCTTATAATTTTTTCCATCTTATAAATGGTTATTTTTGACTCTTCAATACGGATATTATGAAATTAGTTACTTTTTTAAAAGACGGACACGATCAATTGGGTATTGTAGTGGATGACAATATCTATGCCATGGATTCATTGCACAATGATTTACCTACTACCATGTCGATGTTTTTAAATTATTGGGATGAAATTTTGCCCATGGCCAGGGCGGTTGAACAAAAAATAAAAGATGGTTTGGTAAGAAATACATTGGGCTACCCTGTTGCAGATGCTGAACTCTTTGCGCCTGTGCCAAACCCTACCAGTTGCCGTGATGCGTATGCCTTTCGTCAGCATGTAGCGTCTGCACGGCGCAACAGGAAAGTGGATATGATTCCCGAGTATGACCAGTACCCCATTTTTTATTTTACCAACCATAACAGCATACAGGGCCCCGGCGATATTGTGTGCATGCCCGACCATTTTAAAAAGCTCGATTTTGAACTGGAAGCTGCCATTGTTATTTGTAAACCCGGCCGCAATATTAAAGCTGCAGATGCAGATGAATATATTGGCGGGTTGATGATCATGAATGATATAAGTGCAAGAACATTACAGATGGAAGAAATGCTGCTGAACCTTGGCCCGGCAAAAGGAAAAGATTTTTCAACAGTAATTGGTCCTATGCTGGTTACGTTAGATGAGCTGGTGCAATACGAAGTTCCCTGCAAGGAAAATCATACAGGTAAGGCCTGGAACCTGGAAATGAAATGCATGGTGAATGGGAAGCAGGTTAGCGAAGGCAACCTGGCCGATATGGACTGGACCTTTGCAGAGATCATTGAACGCTGCAGTTATGGAGTAAACCTGATGCCCGGCGATGTGATTGGCAGCGGCACAGTTGGTACAGGATGTTTTTTAGAGTTGAACGGATCAGGTAAATTAATTGACCCGGATTATGAAGAACAATGGTTACAGGAAGGCGATGTGGTAGAAATGGAGATTGATGAGTTGGGAAAACTAAGCAATACCATTGTGAAGGATGAAAGTGATTTTAGTATTTTGGCTTTGAAGAAAGTTTAATGCAGCAGTTCATCTATTCTTTTAAAGTTGTAGCCTTTTTGCTTTAGCACATTTATTAATTCCTTTAATTTAAAATAGAATTTATCTGTCCGTTTTGGATCGGTGCCAATATGAAGCAAAAGAATAAAACCATTCAACCCCCTCTTTTCTTCCAGTTCAATAATTGAGCTGTAAATTTCATCTGATGTTCTGTAATTCGTCATGTCCGGAGTAGTGTAATCTGCGTTGCTCTTAGTGCCGGGAGTAAAATTTATTAATTGAATACCTGATTCATTTGTCCAGGCTGCAATGGAATCGTTATACCATTCGTATGGCGGAAGGAAATATTTTGCATTGGCAATACCCTTTTTTTTCATAGCAGCGTAATTCTGTTGCAGATCATTTTTAAATTCCTGTTTTGTTATCAATAAGCTGTCTCTTTTATTCCAATCAGCATACAATAAATGTTTGTTTGAATGAGGGCCTAAATAATGCCCATCGCTTTTCAATTGAGTAATGATCTTTTTAAAAGATGTATTGTTATAAAAATCCCCGGTAAAAAAGAAAGAGGCTTTTATATTTTGTTGCTCCAATGTTTTTGCGATCAGTTCCCCACCATCAGCAAATTCGTGTCCGGTAAAAGCCAGAGCGATATTTTTTTGAAGTGTATCTCCTCTTATAATTGCTCCATTATTATAAGTGTATTTTTTATTTTTCTGTGTTTGATCAGGACTGCTGTTTTCTTTTGCAGCCAGTAAATAGATCAACGAAGCCGTTCCGTCCATGGTAGGTTCATTGGTACTATAATCTCCATAATCATCATGATATACCACCAAGTCACTTTGAAAGTCGGCATATTCATCAGGTTGATACAAATTAATACCGATAAGGCTTTTATAAATACTCCCGTAAACGGGTCCATCTACCAATCCTCCATTGATAGGATAATTTTTAAGGTGCGTAAATGCCGAGTGAGGGTCTTGTGGATAATCCCCGTTTTGTGGCAGGCCATACACAAAACTTGTACCCCATGGATTACAACCAAACAGCCAGTCAATATTTGACTGTTCCAATTGTTCAAACGAATTATCCTTACTTAGCGTACGGTACCAATAACATTGTGTGGCAAAAGAAGTAGTTAAATTATTGCTGCACCAGATAAAAGGCACAGCCCTGTAAAAAGCATTTTGGCCGGCTTTGTTCCAAACCCGCTCAATCCCGGTTTTATAATATTTCAGTACAGTGTCTGCATTATTCCAAAAATCTTCAATGATCTTTTTACTGTACCCTGCTACGGGCCCATGTTTCCGGCTTTGCAGCTGCTTTATCAACTCATAATGGCCTACATTAATAAAAGGATACCATTGATAATGTTTTGCAGTATCTGCACCCAACCATGGGGTTATTTTTTCCTGCTTTGCATAGTTGAGCGCCTGCATTATATAAGATCCATTGTCTGCGCCCCCGGGTGCATGTACTACCATATCATGTATTGCTGCCGTAGCAAGCTCCATATCATCTGCCCAATTTTCTTCTGCATATATATAGGGAGAACGTACCGATACAGTTTGCGTAACACCGGGTTTCTTCTTTGCATAATCAAGGGCTTCAAATGCATTACCATAATAGCTTTGGCGAACCCTCATTTTTTTGAAAATGCTGTCAGTTTTGCAAAGCTTATCTGCCAGTGCAAACACGCTGGCAAACTTTGCAGCAGTTGAACTGGTGCCTGTGGTATTATTCAAAAACTTTCCTCTTTGTTG
>JANNYY010000658.1:0-2124 GCA_031410355.1 Chitinophagaceae bacterium
CCCCAAAAGGGTATACTCCTCCTTAGCTCAGTTGGTTAGAGCATCTGACTGTTAATCAGAGGGTCTCAGGTTCAAGTCCTGAAGGGGGAGCAAAACAGCAAAGGGTTTCAGACAATTAAGTTTGAAACCCTTTTTTATTAACACAGAAAATAGTTTTTTTACAATACACCTGATAAACCTTCTGTGCAAAAAAGCTTATTTCTTAACATTCCCTTAATGAGTATTACCACTTATAGGTATTGCAATTCCAGATTTCTCTATATATTTTTACACTTGAATTTATTACAATATTAAATTGTACCCATTGAAATTCTCACCCTACAAATTCTTATAGCCCCTGGTAAATTAGTTTCGCCTGGGCTTTTAGTAAGCGCTTGACAAATTCAAAACCCTCCAGTCCTTTAAAACCAGTAATTATTTTTTAAAAAAAATTAATAGGTAGTTATGGAATTATGCGGAGCGTAACGCCAGCATTGTTCTCAAATAAATAAAAGGTTTTGGAGTATTTATGGGTGTTTACTCCTGTTTAAAAAAACAGCCGAACCAGAAGCCGAAAAGGTTAAAAAAAGAGTAGGCAATTATCAAAATAAATAAACAATTATGGCAATTATCAATTCCAACTGGGCACAGTTGCCCATTCAGTTAACAGATGGTTTAAACGATTCCGTTTGGGCCAATGCCGGTAAAATGGCGATACCAGGTGGTTTTTTAATGGTAAAGAATGATGCACTCTTTTTGTATGCCGCGCTTGATATGACCACCGATACGGGCAATGATCCGGGAACAGGTGATTATTTCTGGTTCACTTTCGACAGGAACCGCGATGGTAACATATCACCAAATATGGATAGTAATTACGGAAATTACCCGGGCTTCCCTAATAAAATGGGCAGGCAATGGTACCTGGCTCCCGGCACCTGGACGGGCTTAAGCCAGGATGGAAGTACCTGCAGGCAGGCTTTTGAAGCAAGTCCTAATTCTGAAGCGGCCCACAGGGTATGGAAATTCAGGTTTTTGCTCACTGATCTTAATGTTTCTCTGGCGCCCTGGTGGTGGGCTTCCTTTACCAAATTTGGTATTAAAGTTCACTCCACAAACCCTTTACAGGAAAACAATACACCGCCCAATTTCTGGCAAAGTTTTACCAACCTGCACACGCTTTACTTTTCACGCAAACCCGTAGTTGATGTTGCTTTACAGGGCCCTGTGATTGGCTGTGTAGGACTGATACCCACAACAAAAATAAATGCTGCGGGAAGAGCCACTACTGATCCGGCATATTTTGTACCAGTGCAAAATGCCGCATTTGGGGGATTACTGAATATAATTGGCAATGCCCCCAACCGTGTTGCTTTGTGGAATGCGGGTGCCAGATTCATTAAAGTATTTCATAGCGAAGGCGCAGGCCCATTTGCAGAATACAGAACGGCCTGGTATAATTATCACTGGAGTGTACCTGCCGGTGATTATGTACTGGATTCATACGCTGCGGATGCTGCCAATTTTTACGACCTCCAGAATCCTGCCGTTGATTTTTCTATACATGACCTGCTCTTTCAGTTCGACAGTGCTAAACTCGCAAACGGAATACATAATTTTCAGGTGAAATTTTATAGCGGGGCTCATGTAGAAGTGCCTACTCCTGCTCAAACAGTTACTTTATTAATTGATAATACACTGCCCATTGTTAAGATCAACAATGTTAAGCACGGCGCTGCAACTGTTGCTGCCTGTGATATTATTACTATGACAAGTGCTACAGATGGCGTTACGGTAAATTTTGATGCCAATGACCCTGAAGGTAATTTACTTGCCTGGTCTGTATCTGCACAGTGGGGTGATGGTGCCAGTGCTTCAATAGCATCTGCTTCCTATCTTCCGGCAATGGGTAACTGGGCGGGCGTTACCGGCCAAACGGCACCTACGCCCGGTGTTTGGGTACCGTTGGTAAGTTGTGCCCACGCCTTTACAATTGCGGCAAGTGCAAGAACCACCAATGGATATTCATACATAGGATATACATCTGTAAGCAGGTTTATAACAATTAAAAAATAATCCCGGTATCATCCTTTCTTGTTTATTAAAAGGATGATATCCTGAATAGTTATTCAGAAAAAATTGATC
>JANNYY010000659.1:0-4114 GCA_031410355.1 Chitinophagaceae bacterium
GCCAACCGCATCAGCCAGCAATTTTCTGCCAACGGCGGCCTGGCAGTTGAAAATTTAATTAAACAATCTTTACAGGTAATAACAGCATCAAGTCTTTAATATGAAAATAGAATTTTATAAATACCAGGGTACCGGAAATGATTTTGTGATACTGGAAAACAGGGATCATAAATACGACAGCCTTACAAAAGAACAGGTAAAACTTATCTGCAACCGCAGGTTTGGTATTGGTGCCGATGGTTTAATGTTACTGGGTAAACATGAGGAGCTTGATTTTGAAATGATCTACTACAATGCAGATGGAAACGAAAGCAGTATGTGTGGTAATGGCGGACGATGCCTTGTAAAATTTGCAAAAAAACAGGGTATGTTTAAAGTTACTTACCACTTTATGGCTATTGACGGCCCGCACGAAGCAGATATTGATATGCAGGATATGGTTCGGTTAAAAATGCAGGATGTAAATAAAGTGGAATACCATTCCGGCCACGCCATATTGAATACCGGCTCGCCGCATTTTGTAAAATTTGCCAGTAATGTTGCTGATATAGATGTTTTTGAAACGGGCCGTGAAATACGCCACAGCAAACAGTTTGAGAAAGAAGGCATCAATGTGAATTTTGTAGAAACTACTGATGAAGATGGTATTTATGTGCGCACTTATGAACGTGGCGTGGAAGATGAAACCATGAGTTGTGGCACCGGCGTAACAGCCGCTGCATTGATGAATGCACACAATGAAAATGGTTTTAACCGTGTAGAAGTTAAAACACAGGGCGGTAATTTAAGTGTAGAATTCACAAAAATTGATGAACAACATTTTGAAAATATCTGGCTCTGCGGGCCTGCAGAATTTGTTTACAAAGGAGAAATAGAAGTTTGATAAAACAAACTTATGGAGGGTTCGGCAAAACTCCCCGAAGATTTGTAAATCTTGCGGGAGTTATTGAAAATAAAAAAAACTATGACCAAAACAGAAATCATAACTGCTGCTGAAAATATTTTTAAACAATTTTCCGAAACCTGCAGTACCATCAATGAAAGCCGCCTTTTTAAAAGGCCGGAAAACAAATGGTCGGCAGCAGAAAATATGCAGCATCTTATTATTTCTACCAATACTACATCCCTCGCCTTCTGGCTTCCTAAATTTTTAGTAAGATGGATTGGCGGTACACCAAACAGAGCTTCCCGCACTTTTGATGAGCTAAAAAATAAATATTATAAAAAGTTAAGTGAAGGCGGTAAAGCAAGCGGGAGGTTTATTCCAAAACCCATAGAAGTAAAATATGGCAAACCAAAATTAATTGATAACTGGAATAAAGCAACTGCAAAATTCTTGCATACATTAAATAAAAACAGGAGCGAAAAAGACCTGGACAGTTACCTGGTAAAACATCCCCTACTTGGACGCATTACATTAAAGGAGCTTTGTTATTTCACCATTTTCCATACCCAACATCATTTACTACACATCCATAAACCTACTGAAGACTGATGATTCAATACTTTAAAAATACTGACAAAAAAACCATTGCCATTGATAAGGCTGAAAATGCAGTTTGGGTAAATGTACTGCCACCGCTTAAGCAGGAAGAGTTTACAGAGTTGAGTGAATCCATGGATATACCCATTGACTTTTTAAAAGATTCCTTAGATATTGACGAACGCAGCCGGTATGAAATTGAAGATGATGTAAAACTCATCGTAATAAAAACCCCAACAGAAAATAATTCCTTTAACCTGAGCGATGCGTTTTATATCACCATACCCATTTGTATCATTTTAACCCATAACCAGATCGTTACTGTAAACTCATTTGAAAATGAGGCCATCAAAAAATTCCTGAACACTTTTCAGCACCGCAACCCCGACAGGATGAACATGATGGTGCTTAAAGTATTTGAAAAAATAACCACCAACTTCCAGGATTATTTAAAAGAGATAAATACGCGGCGCAACAGCCTGGAACAAAAATTGTACGACAGCAACCGCAATGAAGAGTTATTGCAGTTGATGCGAATTCAAAAAAGTTTTGTGTATTTTCTTACTGCATTGCGCAGCAACGAACTGCTGATGATGAAGATAAGCCGCACCAATATTTTAAAATTAAACGAAGAGGAAAGGGATTTGCTCGAAGATCTTATTGTGGAAACATCGCAGGCGCTTGAAATGGCAAACACCTACACCAACATCCTCAACAGCACGCTGGATGCCTTTGCCAGCATCATCAGCAATAACCAAAACGATGTTTTAAAAAGGCTTACTACACTCACTATTTTTTTAAGTGTGCCGGTTTTAATTGCCAGCATTTATGGTATGAATGTGCCCATACCATATAAAGACAGCCACATGGCTTTTTGGTTACCGGTTATCCTTTCCATTATAATACTGGCCTTTGTAATCTGGAATTATGCAAAAAGAATCAGGAAATGATCAGTAGTTTCAACATAAGAGTTTATGGTATTTTAATAAATGAAAACCAACAGGTTTTGGTTAGCGATGAATTTATACGGGGCGCCTGCATTACCAAATTTCCGGGTGGTGGCCTGGAATTGGGGGAAGGCACAAAAGATTGCCTGCAGCGTGAATTTATGGAAGAGATGCATTTAAAAGTAAAAGTTAACGGGCATATTTATACCACCGATTTTTTTCAGCAAAGCGCTTTTAACCCCGCCCAACAGATCATCTCTATTTATTATTTTGCCCAGGCATTGGAAAATATAACCGCTCCGCTTCGCAGCAAGCCATTTGATTTTGATGAAAGGGAATTAAAAATGTATGCAGAAACAGGCGAAACAGAAACATTCCGTTTTATAGATTGGGAAGATTTTTCGGAAGAAACAGTAAGCCTACCCATTGATAAAATTGTTGCAGCCTTAATTAAACAAAACAAATAAATATGATCACCACAGCAAATTTTTTTGAACAGGAAATCATCCTGGAAGATGAAAGAGCCAGGCTGGAACCCCTTACTGCAACACACTTTGCGCCACTGATGGCAATTGCCCTCAGCAACAGCGATATCTGGAAATTTACCATGGCCAATATAATTGATGAGAACAGCTTTGCCGCATATTTTAATACTGCATTAAAAGAGCGGGAAAATAAAACGGCGTATCCCTTTGCTATGTTTGATAAAAAAGAAAACCGCTATGTTGGTTGCACCCGGTATGCCAATATTTCTTTCAGGGATAAGCGCCTTGAAATTGGCTGGACATGGATTGACCCGCTGCTGCAGGGAAGCGGCATCAACAAACATAATAAATACCTGATGCTGCAATTTGCTTTCGAAAAATTAAACTTAAACCGGGTTGAATTAAAGACAGCAGGCACCAATTTAAAATCGCAGCGGGCCATGGAAAAAATTGGCGCTTTAAGAGAAGGGGTTTTGCGAAAGCACAGTATAAATGATATAGGAACTATAAGAGATACCGTTTACTACAGTTTTATTAACGACGAATGGCCGGTTGTAAAACAAAATATCTTCAAAGAATTTATGAATTCCTAAATCCTTTGTTTAGCTTTATACGTAATTAACCCCTGTTAGATTCTACAAACTGCTTTACCCCCTGTAAACTGCACTTCCATTCCTGTGACGACCTGTAATTTCATTTTTCTACTATAAAAAAATTGCTATTATGAACAACAAAGAATTTTTCCAGCAATGCTGGAAGGCAGAGGTAGCGCCCACACTTACTGCATTAAAAGCCCTCCCACCAGCCGATAAGCTTGGTTACAAACCTGCAGAAAAAAACCGCACGGCCAAACAACTGGTTGATCATTTTGTATCGCATGTTGAAGACCTGGTTGAAGCCGTTGAGACTGGTGTTCTGAATCACCGTGTAATGGCCGACTACCCTACTACCGAAAATGCCATCGAAGTTTTTGAAAAAGAAACGGATAAGCTGATGTCTTTACTTGACCACGTGGATGAAACGACCTGGGATGAAAAAAAGGTTCCGATGCTGGTAATGGGAAATACCTTTGGAGAAAATACATTGGGCGCAACCTGCTGGATGTTCCTTTTTGATTTGGTGCATCACCGCGGACAAATATCAACCTATTACCGCCCAATGGGTGCCACACAACCCGCTATTTACGGGCCTACAGCCGA
>JANNYY010000660.1:0-2856 GCA_031410355.1 Chitinophagaceae bacterium
ATATTTTATTAGTAAGCCAGTTTACCCTGCATGCATCTGCAAAAAAAGGAAACAGGCCGTCTTACATAAAAGCAAGCAAGCCGGAGATTGCTGTTCCGGTTTATAAAAAAATGATTGATCAGTTAGAGATTGATCTTGGTAAGAAAATATTTACCGGAGAGTTTGGTGCCGATATGAAAGTTTCATTATCGAATGATGGGCCGGTAACGATCTGGATTGATACAAAGAATAAAGAGTAGTTTTATTAAACGAATCTTATTGCACGAATTTTATTCACGAATTACACGAATTAAAATGCATGTACTATGTCAGATATCATTTTAAAAGAAGAATCGTATCAATTGATTGGAATATGTATGGAAATTTTTATTACACGAATTTTATTCACGAATTACACGAATTAAAATATAAGTACTGTGCCAGATATCATTTTAAAAGAAGAATCGTATCAATTGATTGGAATATGTATGGAAATTCATAGGGAACTTGGAATGGGATTTAAAGAAATTGTTTACAAAGATGCCCTTGAATATGAATTTAAGTCAAGCAAAATTAATTTCATAAGAGAAAAGGAATTTAAAATCCAATATAAAGATATCATTCTGCCGCATAGATATTATGCCGATTTTATAATTCATGATTCTATAATCTTAGAAGTAAAAGCCTCCTGCATGATTGTAAATAATTTTGTTACTCAAACAATTAATTACTTAAAGGCTTCAGGATTGCAATTAGGCATTATTGCCAACTTTGGCGAAAAGTCATTTACATCTAAAAGAGTTGTATTTTAAAATAATTCGTGTAATTCGTGAATAAAATTCGTGTAATAATGACAATACAAGAAGCACAAACCAAAGTTGACCAATGGATAAAAACAGTTGGTGTAAAATATTTTAGCGAACTTACAAACCTGTGCATATTGATGGAGGAAGTAGGTGAGTTAAGCAGGCTAATGGTAAGGAAATACGGAGAACAATCTTATAAAGAATCAGATAAAGGAAATGAAATTTCTGATGAACTGGCAGATGTTTTGTGGGTACTGATTTGCCTGGCCAACCAAACCGGTGTTAATTTAACCGATGCACTCGAAAAGAATTTTGAAAAGAAAAATGTAAGAGATGGAGAAAGGCATAAAAATAATGACAAACTTAACTGACACAATGAAAAAATTGACAAAAAGTGTATGGTCAATCACCAAACAATCTTTTTCTGACTTTATAGATAACAAGGTACTTAAACTGAGTGCCGCCCTGGCGTACTATACTATTTTTTCATTACCGGCCATGCTGATCATCATTATTTCTGTGAGTGATATTTTTTATGGCCGGTCTGCGGTTGAAGGAACTTTATACAAGCAGATCGCAGGCTTTGTGGGTAGTGATGCAGCCCTACAGGTACAGGATACTATACGGGGTGCAGCATTGTCAAAAAGCGGCTATTTAGCCACCATAGTAGGTATTGTTACTTTATTAATTGGCGCTACCAGTGTATTCAGCGAAATACAGGATTCTATAAATCATATCTGGAAATTAAAATCAAAACCTAAAGGAACGGGCATTCTGAAAATGCTGTTAAACCGGCTGCTTTCTTTTTCTCTGGTAGTGAGCCTTGGTTTTTTATTAATGGTTTCCTTACTTATTAACGGAGCAATGGATGCCCTGTTAACGAGGCTAACCGGTATGTTTCCGGAAATGACGGTGATCATGGTGTATGTATTTAATATCATTCTTACATTTATTATCACATCATTATTATTTGGAATGATATTTAAAGTACTGCCAGATGCCCGTGTACAATGGAAACATGTAAGAGCCGGGGCATTTACCACGGCTGCACTTTTTATGGCAGGTAAGTTTTTGATCGGGTACTACATTGGCCACAGCCAACTTTCATCTACCTATGGCACAGCAGGCACTGTAATTGTAATGCTGGTTTGGGTTTATTATTCGGCCATGATCTTATATTTTGGTGCGGTATTTACGCATGTTTATGCAGCACACGCCGGCTCACGTATATATCCCAATAGTTATGCGGTTTGGGTACAGGAAATTGAAGTGGAATCAGTAAAGCCTATTGAACATCAACCCGAAACAAAAGCAGTTATAAAAACAGTTGATACACCTCCGCCTCCTGCCACAAGTTAATATTAATTTAAAATGCCGAAAAAAACCAGCAAAAACTCCCAGCAAAAACTATCGAAAAAATAATTGTTGATGTACGGGAAATTGGAAACAAGAAAGAAATTTTATGACTTTATATAACACATTCTAAAAGCATAATGAGTTTTCTTCTGAACCCCAAACAAGTTAAATATCTGCCATGCCTTTTATACAATCTTTTTCTATCAATACAGAAAAACAAAGACCCTTTCCCTTTAATATACCTGCAATACAATTTGCAAAAAACATTGAGCTTAATAAAGTAACCATTTTTGTTGGTGACAATGGAAGCGGCAAATCTTCTTTGCTGGAAGCCATTGCATACAAATTAAACCTGCCCTTAATTGGCGGCTTCATAAAAGCCAATAACAGAACAGGTTTTGAAGCAGCGGAACTTTTACAGCCCTGTTTAGAAATTGACTGGAAAAGAAATACAAGCAGGGGCTTTTTTTTCAGGGCAGAAGATTTCAGCGATTTTATTAATTCTGTAGAAAATGAACGGAATAAAATAGCAGGTGATCTAAGTGAATTAAAAGGGGTGGTTGATGACAGCATTATTGCAAAAATGAGCGAAAACATGAATTTCAGCCTGTATGAAATGCGAAAAAATTACGGCGAAAACATGCAGGCTTTTTCTCATGGTGAAGCTTACCTTAAAATATTGCAAACACGAATTGGTGATAAAGGAATTTTTTTG
>JANNYY010000661.1:0-17297 GCA_031410355.1 Chitinophagaceae bacterium
GTAGAATCTGAGACTGAAGATATCGGCGGCTTTTTTACCAACCTGCGTTCTGCCACCATGAGTGATGAATTAAAAGACATCATGAAAGGTTATATGGACTGCGTTGAAGGTGGCCGAAGGGAGATCTTTATGATTGAGTAATTGCAATGGAATGGGTCGGGACCCCGCTATTTGCGGGAGCCTGAACCATAGGAACGGAATTATCAAAGATAAGTGCCAAGCCCAAGGGTTCAGGCCGCTCTTTTGCTTCGCAAAAGTTAGCGTCCCGACCCTTAAGCCGTTACTACGTTCACTTCTATATCTTTATTTTCATTTAAGTAAAAAGCCAGGTCATCATTCATGGTCAGGCTTTTTTCCAGGCTGTACATGCCTACTTTACATTTATTGCGGCTGTCAATTACGTTAAATTTAATAGTTGTTTTGCCTGGATTTGCCTTTACATTAGCATCAATAAACTCCACCATTTCTTCATTAATAAACTGCGGCTCCACATCAATGATAACCTGTTTGGTTAAAGTAGATTTTACGGTATCAAGCAGGTGTAACTTGTTTAATTTAAAATCGTACTGCTGGCCATTATAACGCTGGCGAAAGGCGCCTTCAATCATTACGATCAACCCCTTTTCCAGGTAATTGGTATACTTTACATAATCTTCGCTCCATAGCATAAACTCAGATTTACCACTGTAGTCTTCAATGCTTAAAACCGCAAAATTTTTACCTGCTTTGGTTAAGCGGTGCTGTGCATCAACAACAAGCCCGGCCAGCCGGAAATTCTTTGCAGGGTTGGGATGCGTATCAACAGCCGCTTTAAATTCGTTATAATCGGCCAGGGGGGTAATATTATAATACCGCATTTCAAACTTATAATTATCCAATGGATGGCCGCTCATGAACATGCCGGTAACATCCTTTTCATAATCCAGTTGCACGGCTAATGGCCAGGGTTCGCAAATAGATAATTTTGGTGGAACAATATCCGGCATTTGCAGATCGCCAAAAAGTGTATTTGCGGCATTGGCATTTTGGGTCTGAAAAACTGAGCCAAATTTCAGGATCTTTTCCAGTCCCTGTACATCGCCGGGTGCCTGGAAAAAATACTGAGCCCTGGTAATATCTGCAAAACAATCAAATGCGCCTGAGTAAACGAGGCTCTCCAGCGATTTTTTATTTACCGAGCGGTGGTTAACCCGTTTGGCCAGATCATATATGGAGCCAAAATGACCGTGCTTATTTCTTTCTTCAATAATATTCTGAATGGCATTTTCGCCCACGCCTTTTAAACCGCTGAAACCAAAACGTATTTCCCCTTTTTTATTTACTGCAAAACCATTCTGCGATTCGTTAATATCGGGGCCCAGTGCTTTTAATCCCATGCGTTTACATTCTTCCATAAAGAAGGTGATCTTATCAATACTGCCGGCATGGTTCAGTACGGCAGCCATATATTCGCTGGGATAATGCGCTTTTAAATACGCCGTTTGATATGCAACAAAGGCATAACAGGTAGAGTGAGATTTGTTGAAAGCATATTGGGCAAAAGCTTCCCAGTCGGTCCACACTTTTTCTAAAATTTCTTTTGCATGCCCTTTTGCAGTAGCACCTTCTACAAACTGAACTTTCATTTTATCCAGTACAGATTTTTGCTTTTTACCCATTGCCTTACGTAAAACGTCTGCATCGCCTTTGCTGAAATTTCCTAATTTTTGAGAGAGTAACATTACCTGCTCCTGGTACACCGTAATGCCGTAAGTTTCTTTCAGGTATTCTTCCATATCGGCAAGGTCATAAACAACCTGCTTCTTTCCGTGCTTGCGGTCAATATACTCGGGTATATAAGCCATGGGGCCGGGGCGATACAAAGCATTCATTGCAATCAGGTCATCAAACTTATCCGGCTTTAATTCTCTTAAATATTTTTGCATACCGGGACTCTCAAACTGGAAGGTTCCGTTTGTATCGCCTTGTTGGTATAGCTTGTAAGTTTTTTCATCATCCAAGGGAATGGCATCAATATCTATAACTACCCCGTGGTTTTGTTTTATAAGATGAAGAGCAGTTTTTAAAATACTCAAAGTTTTTAAACCCAAAAAGTCCATCTTAATTACACCGGCTTCTTCTATTGAATTTCCTTCAATTTGTGTAAGCCAGAGTTCCGATTCTTTAGAAGTTGCTACAGGCAATAATTCTGTTAGATCACGGGGGGCAATGATGATGGCTGATGCATGAATACCCGTATTACGTACCGACCCTTCCAGTATTTCTGCTTCATGCAATATTTTAGCGGGCAGGTCATCTCCTTTATATATTTCTCTTAATTTTTTTACATTTTCAATATCTTCTGCCTGCAACTGTTCTTTTTCTTCCAGCGAAATTTCACCTGCTGAGCCTGTCGAAGCATTTGCTTCCTTTATTGTGAAAGGCGCATGCAATAATCTTTTAAGATTTATACCCGGCCTTTCAGGAACTAATTTTGAAATTGCCCTGCTTTCTGCCAACGGCAGATCCATAACTCTTGAAACATCTGCTATACTTGACTTTGCAGCCATGGTGCCATACGTGATGATCTGTGCCACCTGGTTCTTGCCATATTTCTGCACTACGTAATCCAACACTTTCTGGCGGCCTTCATCATCAAAATCCGTGTCAATATCGGGCATGGTTTTACGTTCCGGATTAAGGAACCGCTCAAACAGTAAATTATATTTTATAGGGTCTATATTGGTTATGCCAATGCAATAAGCCACAGCACTGCCTGCTGCAGAACCACGGCCGGGGCCAATAAATACACCCATATCACGGCCTGCCTTAATAAAATCGCCCACAATTAAAAAGTAACCGGCAAAGCCCATTTTTTCAATAACGCCCAGTTCAAACTGTATTCTTTCTTCCGCTTCAGGCGAAAGAATTTTATACCGCTCCTTAGCGCCGGCCCAGGTTAAACTGGCAAGAAATTCATCCTGTGTTTTAAAATTAGCCGGCACCACAAAGTGCGGCAAAAGAATATCTCTTTTTAAATTCAGTAATTCTATCTTATCTACGATCTCATTGGTGTTATCAATGGCTTCGGGCAGGTCTTCAAAAACTTTTCTCATTTCGGCGCCGGTCTTTAAAAATAACTGGTCGTTGGGAAAATCAAAGCGTTTGTTTTTTGCAAATACATCATCATCGGTAAATTCACGCAGGGCAGGGGTGCTTTGTTTTTCGCCGGTGTTTATGCAAAGCAAAATATCGTGTGCATTAAAATCTTTTTGATCAACATAATGCGAATCGTTACTGGCAATTACTTTTACATTATACTTTTTTGCAAACTTCAGCAACACTTCATTTACTTTTTCCTGGTCGGGTATCCCATGCCTTTGCAACTCCACATAATAATCATCCTGGAAAATATTTAACCACCATTTAAATTCATTCTCACCTTCGGCCTCCCCTTTTTTTAAAATGGTTTGCGGCACCAATGCACCCAGGCAACAGGTGGTTGCAATTAACCCTTCGTGGTATTTATGAATGAGTTCTTTATCAATACGTGGATATTTTGAATACATGCCTTCAATATAACCAAGCGATGTAAGCTTAACCAGGTTCTTATATCCTTCTGCATTTTTTGCAAGCAGTATCTGGTGATGCCGGGGGTCTTTTTCTTCCTTGCTGAATGTTTTCCTGGTTCTGTCGGTAGTGATATAAAACTCGCAACCAACAATGGGTTTAACTTTTAATGTACCATCATCATTTTTGTGATTGTACGCTTCCTTTACAAACTCAAATGCACCAAACATGTTGCCATGGTCGCTTATAGCAAGTGCAGGCATTCCATCAGCAATAGCTTTTTTATATAAATTTTTGATGGAGGCCGCTCCATCAAGCAAAGAAAATTGTGTGTGTACGTGTAAATGAGAAAACTTCATATCCAATCAGGTTCTGTTTCTTTAATTCAAATTAAAAATTTTCAGGAACAAATAAATTTAATTGTAAACCAGAAAAATAAAATGTTAAATACAAATATCGCTAACAATAAACTATAGGGCTAATCCGTTTTTCCACACAGATAGGTTATTTATATTTTAAATTAATAAAACGTTAATAGCTTGCATTTACGGTATTTGAAAGTTACCTTTGCACATCAGTAGAAACTCTAATATTAACCAGTTTGTAGGACACGAATTATAGATCAGAACAGATAAAGAGCAAAATCAACGACATTTAAGGAGAGTAAAGCACACAAGATTAAGTTGTACTTACGTATAAAACCCTAAAGTTTACGTATGCAAAACTTATTTTTTGTTTCTGTTGCCTTAGGCATTTTTTCAGGAACATCATTAACGGCAAAAGCACAACCCTCTGTAAATATGGAGCGGATGGCGGCATCGGCGCCTGTAACAAAATCAATTAAATTTATTGAAGGAATTGAAATTAATACAGCCACAACTGTAGCTGTAAAGCCTTTTATTAAAAAACAGGCATCTTCTAAAGCAACAGTTAATGACGAAGGTGAAGGAATTGAAAACTGCTCATCACTTCAGTTTAAATACGCCCAGATACTGAATATGGATGTAGAATCCATAACCAACTTTACATTATACAAGTTTATTGAAGAATGGTGGGGAACAGCTTACCGATATGGAGGGGCTACAAAAAAAGGAATTGATTGCAGTGCATTTTCAGGTACACTGTTACACGAAGTATATGGATTTGTTGCATCAAGAACTGCCAGGTCGCAATATGATGCAAGTGAAAAAATTGAAAAAGAAAATTTGCAGGAAGGCGATTTGGTTTTCTTTAATACAAGGAGGGGAGTAAGCCATGTAGGTGTGTATTTACGTAATGGATATTTTACACATGTAAGCACGGGACAGGGCGTAACCATCAGTAATCTTGATGAGGCTTATTACAATAAAAAATTTATTGGTGGCGGAAGAATAATTGCAGATAAAGCAGAACAATAATTTTATTAAAAATAGAATTAACGGGAGATTTTTAATCTCCTTTTTTTATGCCCAGTCTTTTTTGTGCCACACGCCATACCGGCACCAGGTCTGGTGATAAGTTTAATATAAAACTTCCTGCTATAAATATTAACAGGAACACCACACTCCTGGTTATCATTCCAAAAAAGCCGTGCAGGTTATTGAAAAGAAAATAGCAGGCATAAAAAGACGTCAGGGCAAGTATAATTGTATATAGTGTTCTATTTGTAAATGGCTGCAGATTGAATTTCCTGATGAGAAACCAATAACGAATTGCATTGTAAATGCTGAAAGTGATAAGGTTTGCAATGGCAGGCCCCATTACGCCAAAATAATATTTAGTTAAAATGTAATTGAGCGGCAGGGTTAAAGAAAATAAGATGATGCCAGTAACAAAATCAAAACGCCATAATGTTGATGTATTTATGATCTGGCTGTTAACACCTGTACCCATATCCACAATACGCATTAACCCAATATAAAAGAATACCCATTTTGCATCTATATAACCAGCCTGTAACTTAAATGTAAAAACAGCATCGGTAAAGTTCAGCCATATCAAAGCAAACATACCGGCAGAAAAAATCAATTGGTTTATGGAAGAACTATGATATATCCTGTCAATTTTCTTCATGTCTTTATCTTTCCAGGCTTTTGATAATGCACCAAGAGCTGAAGAAACAATACCGCGTTGCGGCGCCTGTATAAGACTTGCAATATTTTGGGCTAAAGTGTAAATGCCTGCCAATGCAAGCCCATCAGGCAATACCGCTGCAATAATGATGGTATCAATTACCATGGATATGGTAAATACCAGGCTGCCACCATAAACAAAAGAGATAAGTGTAATTATTTTTTTAAAAAACTTTTTAGAAACACGGCTTACCGATAGCGTAAAACAAATATGGTTAGTATAGATCAAATAACTTAAAAGAATGAATGCAACGGCAAGAAATGTAAATGAATAAATTTTTATAAACAGGTCGAAACCGGCGATAATACCCGTGAAGCTAAGTATAATAAGCAGGGTGGTGAACAAGCGGAATTGTATCTCCCTTAAATAATTTGACAGCACTGCTTTTTTTACCTGCCAGGCATAAGCTTCTAAAATTGAAAACAGCGTAAGGCCTAAACCAAATGGAAAAATGTAATAGTAATATTTAACAAAGTCGGGGGAGTTGGTGCCAAATTTTCTGATGATAAGATCCTTAAATAAAATACCTGCTATAATGATTAGGCAAAATCCAAATAAAGAAATAAATAATGCCCAGGTAAACTGATCGTTTCTTTTTTTAGGCAGATTATCATGGTAATAAGGGTAAAATTTATGTATGTAAGCTACCATGCCCAGGTTTGAAAAGGAAAACATGATATTGGCAATGGCCATAAAAATACCGGTAAGCCCGTATTCAGCCTGTGTAAAACCGCCTTCTCTTGTAAATAAATAAGTATTAAAAAAACCGATAGCAAAGCCGATATATACCACCACTGATGAAATAATACTTTGCTTGCGAATTTGCGACATAGCTTTGTTTGGTGCTAAATTAATCTACCTTTTTTGTTTTGATATAGAAATTTGGGTCTATAGAAAAAGAGTTATCGCCTTCGGGATATAAATTAAGCGTTTTCCATTGCTCAGTTGGTTTAATCCATTGTTCTGTTTTAAATTTTATTTTTAATGGGAGGTTAAATCCATTAACGCAATTTGTATAGCGGTAAAAAAGTTTATACCCTTCAATTTTGTATTCCAGCACAGGGATTTGTGTTGTTCTTAAATACTGATCAAACACTTTACTAAAATCATGCTTACTTTGTTTGCTGATATAATCTTCAACCTGTTTTGTAGTTACCGTTTGATGCCAGAATGTTTTATTCAAGCCTCTTAAAATTTCTCTGAATTTTTCATCATCATTTATAACCTGCCTGATTGTATGCAGCATATTGCCGCCTTTGTAATACATATCGCCGCTGCCTTCCTGGTTTACATTATATGGGCCAATGATTGGTATATCATTGCTGATATTCTTTCTTGTCCCCTGTACATATGCATTACCGGCTTCCTTACCATACCAATAATCCGTAAACAAAGTTTCGCTGTAGTTGGTAAAACTTTCATGTATCCACATATCAGCAATGTCTTTACTGGTGATATTGTTGGCAAACCATTCGTGGCCGCTTTCATGCACAATTATAAAATCCCATTTTAATCCCCAGCCGCTGCCGCTTAAATCTCTGCCCAAATATCCATTTTGAAATTTATTGCCATAAGCTGTTGCACTCTGGTGTTCCATACCCAGGTGTGGCGCTTCCACCAGTTTATATCCATCTTCATAAAAAGGGTAGGGGCCAAACCAATGTTCAAAAGCTTTCATCATACGTGGTGCATCTTTAAATTGTTCTTTAGCTTTATCAAGATTATAATCCAGCACCCAATAATCCATATCTAATTTTCCTTTTTCGCCGGCATATACTTCACCAAAGTGAACATATTTACCAATGTAAGGAATGAGATTATAATTATTGATAGGATTTACAACTGCCCAATCGTAAGTTGCTGTTCCATCACCGTTATTTATCTTTCCATGAAATCTTCCATTACCAACACAGGCTAATGTATCAGGAATAGTAATATGCATTTCTGCACTATCCGGTTCATCGCTCTGGTGATCTTTGCAGGGATACCAAATGCTGGCACCCAGGCCCTGGCAGGCAATGCTAACAAAGGGATTGTTGTTTTTATCTTTCTTCATAATTAAACCGCCATCCCATGGTGGGCGAATGGCGATACGGGGTTTGCCGTGGTAGTAAATACTTATTGTGTTTATATTTTTTGGCTTGTAATTATCTGCAGCAAAAAAATAAGCATTCCCTACCTTTTTAAAGGGTAAATTTATTTTAATAGATGCATAGCCATCGCTGAAATTGGCTATAATACTATCCATTTTCATTGGCTCTTGCAGATCAATCTGCATCACAACTCCTTTTTTCAAAGTTTTAAACTGAATTTCATTATACCCGCTGATCGAACTATCCTTTAAATTAAACTTCACATGCAAATCATATTTCAACACATTCCACCAATCTCTGCTTCCGCCATAAGTACCACGCAGGGTATCAGCCTGTGTAAAAGCTTTTACAGGTTTTAGTGGTTGCGCTCGCAGGCAATTAAGAATTAAAAATGAAAAATTAAGAATTATGAATGCTTTTACTATTTGTTTCATATCAATTTGTATATAAATGCTAATTTAGTTTTCTTTCCAGTAACAAATGAACCGTTTAAAAAATATTTCTAAGGAAAAGCTGTTAGCTGTTAGCCGTAAGCTGTTAGCTGGAATGTTGTGGCTCATAGCTCACAGCTTATGGCTTACAGCTTGTACTTCTCACCAGCATCCTGATAAAAAAATATTTCATTACAACGAAAGCAGCGGACTGGCTTCGCTTGATCCTGCATTTGCCAAAAACAAACAGGTGATGTGGGCCAGCCATCAGCTTTACAATACCTTAATTGAAATTGACAGCAATATGCAGATGCAGCCATCTCTGGCAAAGCATTGGACTATCACTGATGATAACCTCACATTCACTTTCTTTTTACGAAGTGATGTTTTTTTTACAGATGATGCCTGCTTTATAAATGGTAAAGGCAGGCAACTGACCGCACATGATGTGGAATACAGTTTTAACAGGATCATTGATAAGAATACTGCAAGTCCGGGTGCGTGGATATTTAATAACCGTATAGATTCTGTAAATGGATTTAAAACAATTAATGATACTACGTTTCAGTTGAAATTGACGAGGCCTTTTCAATCAATACTTGGCATATTAAGTATGCAGTATTGTTCCATCGTTCCAAAAGAAGCAGTGGAGAAATATAAAACCGATTTTCGCCGGCATCCCGTTGGCAGCGGACCTTTTAGCTTTGTTGCCTGGGAAGAAGGGCAGGCCCTCATTTTAAAAAAGAATGAAAACTATTTTGAAAAAGATGTTGAAGGAAAATCGTTACCCTATTTAGATGGCATTAAAGTTTCTTTCTACGACAGTAAGGCAACCGAGTTTTTAGAATTTCAACAAAACCGATTAGACTTTATTGATGATATTGACCCTTCTTTCAAAGATGAAGTACTTACCAAAACCGGGAACCTTAAAAAAACATGGCAGGGCAAAATTGAAATGCACAAACATCCTTACCTCAATATTGAATACCTCGGTATTTTGGTTGACGGCGAAAATGAATTGGTTAAAAATTCTCCTTTACGTTTACAAAAAATCAGGCAGGCAATTAATTACGGATTCAACAGAAAAAAAATGATGCTGTATTTGCGCAACAGCATTGGCATTGCTGCAGAGAGTGGTTTCATTCCTGCAGGACTGCCATCTTTTGATTCTGTTGCTGTACCCGGATATCATTATGATGTTGCCAAAGCAAAGCAATTACTGGCAGAGGCCGGTTATCCCGAAGGGAAAAATTTACCCGAAATAAAATTATTGACCATACCAATTTATGGCGACCTGGGCACTTATATCGCCAATGAACTTTTGCAGGTGGGTATAAAAATACAGGTTGAAGTTATACAGAAAAGTTTGTTGATGGAGCAAACATCCAAATCGCAGGCCCCGTTTTTCAGGGGTAGCTGGATTGCCGATTACCCCGATGCAGAAAATTATTTAAGTGTATTTTATGGCAAAAACCCGGCACCGCCCAATTACACCCGGTACAAAAATGCTGCATTTGATTTGCTGTACGAGAAGGCATTATCAGAAAAAAATGATTCGCTCAGGTATAAAATGTACCAGCAAATGGACCGGATAATTATAAATGATGCACCGGTTGTTCCGCTTTGGTACGATATGGCTATTCATCTTGTTCATCTGAATATAAAAAATTTTTATCCCAACAGCCTGAACCTCCTTGAATTACGACGGGTAAAAAAATAATGGACAAATGTCTTTATTTTATGGAATTTTGTCTATATTTGTGTAAAGAAATTTATCATGAAAACACAACTGGATGCCGCAAAAGTTTATAAGCAGTATAAAAATTATCTTACTGATGAAGAGCAAAATATACTTTCGGAGCCAGAAGCAATGTATGCAACCTCATTTAATGATATGATTGCAGTTGCCAGTTATGATAAAGATTATGCTGCAGATCTGTTGGATGTATCTTATAAAACCATTACCCGTTATCAAAAAGAAAACAAAAAGCTCAGCCCCTTGCAAAGTGAGTTTATTTTAAAAACAATTGTGCTTTATAACAAAGGCCAAAAGGTTTTTGGCTCTCATGAAAGTTTTACCAACTGGTTGCAAAAACCTGCTTTTGGATTGGGTAACCGGGTACCAAATACATTTATTACCACAGTTACCGGTATCAATTATATTGTTGATGAACTTAACCGTATTGCCCACGGAGATTTAGCCTGATATGATTGTCTATCGCATTGCAAAAGAAGAATACAGTAACGCATTAAGGGCAAGTGGATATGCTGCCAGGTGGAATTATAAAGGCAGTTTTGTAATATATACAGCCGAAAGCAGATCGCTGGCCTGCTTAGAAAACTTAGTACACAGAAGCGGGGAGGGGAACAATGCATTATATAAAGTGATCATTATTCAAATACCCGATAGTTTGGAAATTGAAATTATTGATGCACAGCATTTAAAACCCGGCTGGCAAAAGATTGAAAACTATGCTTATTGCCAGAATATGGCTGCAGCGTGGCTTTCGGGGGGCGACAAAGCAATTTTAAAAGTTCCGTCTGTTTTAATTAAGAATGAATTTAATTTTTTAATAAATGCCGGCCATCGCGATTTTAAAAAAATTAAATTAACTGCTGCAGAAGATTTTATATTTGACCCCAGGTTCTGATTTTTTATGCCCTCAATTTATAACTATTAACAGATGAAATCATTTAAAAAATTAAAGGTGCTGGCTGTTTTAACAACATTCATTTTTATAGGCATTGCTGCGGTAAAGCAACCCATAAATGAAAAGTTTAAAAACTTACAGGTGCTGCCAAAAAATATTACAGCCGATTCATTGGATAAGATAATGGATGGCTTTAATGCAAACCTGGGTGTAAATTGTAAGTACTGTCATCTAAGGGATAAAAAAGCAGATACTTTGATTTTTGATGCGGACGATAAATCAGAAAAAGAGATTGCCCGCAATATGATGCGGATGACTATGGACATCAACAAAAAATATTTTCAGTTTAATGAAACAGTAACAGCAAACCAGGTACAAGCTGTTACTTGTTTTACCTGCCATAAGGGAACACAAATACCCGAGAAAGAAAAAAAAGGGATAAATAATTCTCCTTTTAATTTTAAAGCCAATTAGTGCTTTTTTAGTTTGCTCTTAAATACCTTCTCAAATTTTTCAACTTTGGGCCTGATCACAAACTGGCAATAACCCTGGCTGCCGTTACTGTTGTAATAATTTTGATGATATTCTTCGGCGGGATAAAAAATAGTGAACGGCTCAAGCGTAGTTACAATTGGATTATCAAATGCCCCGCTTTTATCCAGTTCTGCCTTATATTTGGTTGTTTTTGCCTTTTGTTCTTCATTATGATAAAAAACCACGCTGCGGTATTGTGTACCTACATCTGCCCCCTGGCGGTTTAGAGTTGTAGGGTCGTGTGTTTGCCAAAAAACCTCAAGCAGTTCATCAAAACTGATTTTTTTTGGATCATACATTATATTCAAACACTCTGCATGTCCGGTGGTTTTACTGCACACCTGCTCATAAGTAGGATTTGCAACAGTGCCGCCACTATAACCACTGGTAACTTTTTCCACACCTTCTAATTGTTGAAAAATGGCTTCGGTACACCAGAAGCATCCGGTGCCAAATGTGGCCGTATCCATAGCGGACGAACCCGAACTATTAGCTGTTGAAGTTGTCATAACTTTATTATCTTTTTTTGTCTTTGAATTGTTGTCTTTTTGCGCACAGGAACTTAATCCCATAAAGCTAACAACCGAAATGAATAAAACTTTTAACATGACCCTATTTTTTTATCTATCTACGCAAAGGTAAATGGCATAGATTGTATTACAATTTATAGCAACAAAAGTTTAACAGTATGGAAGTTTGCCAAGCTACAATGTTACCTGATTGCATGGGAGTTTCTTATCAATATTGGCAATCGTTATGGATAAATATTTAAATTTACAATAATGAGGTTCGCTTATATTATTTTAGTATTACTCACTGTATTTTCCTGTCAACAAAAAACTGCCATGAATAATCTTACTGCATATCCTATTCGTTTAAAACCCGCCCAGGATCTGAAAACTGAAATTGAAAACCTGGTTAATGAAAAGCAAATTAAAGCGGGATGGATAAGTACCTGTGCCGGCAGCCTGACCAATTACAAAATAAGATTTGCCAACCACCCGGAGGGCAGCAGCGACAGCGGACATTTTGAAATTGTAAGCCTTACCGGAACTGTTTCGGCAAATGGTTCTCATCTGCACATCAGTATCAGCGACAGCACCGGTAAAACCATTGGCAGGCATTTAATGGATGGCTGTAAAATTTACACCCCTGCCGAAATTATTATTCTCAACAGTAATGATTTTGTTTTTAAAAGAGAGCAGGATGGAACTACGCCCTGGGACGAATTGCAGGTGCATCCAATTCAATATAAGGAATAAGCAATTACCTTTGCATCTTATAAATTAAAATCCTCCTGCGGGGAAATGGGGTCATGAAATTTTTTCCGGAATCTGCATTAGTACAGTTAGAATATGAAAAGGTAAAAACCTTACTGGCATTGCATTGCCGTACCGAGTTTGCTAAAAACAAGGCAGATCAGCTTCGGCTTCACACCAAAAAAGAATTTATTACAACCGAATTACAGCAGGCTAATGAGTTTAAATTGTTATTGCAAAGCAATCAGCATTTTCCGAATGAGTTTACACATAATTTAAGCAAGGAGTTAAAACTCATTGGCATACCAGGTGCAGTGTTAAGCGGTGACCAGTTTTTGCTGATAAGAAGACTGGCAGATAATACCGGCAATATTTTCCGCTGGTTTGATACTGAACGCCGAACAGCTTATCCTGCCCTGGCAAAAATTACAAACGATTCTTATTATGAGAAGATCATTATAGAATTAATTGATGAAATTTTAGATGAAACCGGCCAGGTAAAAGACAGTGCCAGTGAGGAACTGGCCGAGATCAGGATGAACTTATACCGCAAAAGAAATGAACTGCGGAAAGTATTTGACCGCATTGTAAGCAAACTTAACAAACAGGGGTACCTGGCAGATATTGAAGAAAGTTTTTTAAATGGCAGAAGGGTGCTTGCTGTTTTTGCAGAACAAAAGCGTATGATTAAAGGCATTCTGCACGGCGAAAGCGATAGCCGCAGAACTACGTTTATTGAACCTGAAGAAACAACAGAACTCAACAACGCTGTTTTCTCACTTGAAAATGAGGAGCGAAAAGAAGTTTATAAAATACTGCGAAAGCTTACGCAAAATTTAAGCATGTATGCAGGCCTGCTGAAAAATTATCTTGAAATAGCAGGCGAATTTGATTTCACCAGGGCCAAAGCAAAATTTGCAGCAGAATATAATGGCAATTACCCCGTAGTTATTGATAAAGCCCATGTAAATCTTATCCAGGCTTACCATCCTTTGTTGTATCTCTATAATAAAGTAAACAGGAAACCCACCATCCCGGTTGATTTGATGCTGAATGAAAAGCAACGCATTTTGGTTATCAGCGGGCCCAATGCCGGTGGTAAAACGGTTACATTAAAAACTGTTGGTTTATTGCAACTGATGCTCCAAAGTGGTTTGCTCGTGCCGGTTCATCCAGACAGCGAGATGGGAATTTTTAAACAGATCATGATTCATATAGGCGATACACAGAGTTTAGAATTTGAGTTGAGTACCTATTCTTCTCATTTAAAGAACATGAAGCATTTTATGGAAAATGCAAATGGCAAGACTTTGTTTTTTATAGATGAACTGGGCAGTGGGAGCGATCCTAACCTGGGCGGTGCCTTTGCAGAAGTAATTATGGAAGAACTTGCTATTAAACATAGTTTTGGCATTGTTACTACCCATTATCTGAATTTAAAAGTAATGGCTAATAAAGTAACGGGTATAATCAATGGTGCCATGCAGTTTGATGAAAAGAACCTGCTGCCCATGTATAAATTACTTGTTGGCAAGCCAGGCAGTTCCTATACTTTTTCTATTGCTGAAAGAATTGGCCTTGAAAAAAGATTGATTGAAAAAGCCAGGAAATTAGTTGATGATGACCATTTTACACTGGATAAACTTTTAAACCGTACCGAACAGGACCTGCAGCATATTGATAAAGAGAAATTAGAATTAAAAACTTTATTAAAAGAGAATGAAGCTTTAAAAAATGAGATGCAGCTTGTTTTAAACAAAGAGCAGCATGAGCAGGAAGTGGAAAAGCTGCAATTACAGAACAGGATCGCTGCTGATAAGATCATTTACCTGAAAGATATGGAGCGTCGCTTAAAAGCTATGGTAATTGAGTGGCGAAAAACAGAGGATAAGGATAAAGTAGTAAAAATGATTCATGCTTTGCTGTTTAACCAAAAAGAAAAGATTACTGTTGAAAAGCAGCAGAAGAAAATGAATGAAAAGTTTGAAGAAGTGGGTGGAGAAATAAAAATTGGCCTTAAAGTAAGGATGAAGCAAAACCGGCAGGTTGGTATAGTAAAAGAAATTCGTGGAAAAAAAGCTGTGCTGCAGGTAGGTGTAATGCCCATCACTGTTGGGTTAAAGGACCTTGTGGTTGTAAAAGATAAACAGCCTGAATAAATAGTTTTGTAAAACTTTTGGATTAAAATCCCTGTAAGCTTATTTTTGCCGCGGAGAGATGGCAGAGCGGTCGAATGCGGCGGTCTTGAAAACCGTTGAAGCGCAAGTTTCCGGGGGTTCGAATCCCTCTCTCTCCGCACAAAAGTATCAACCTGCTTTATTGAAGCAGGTTTTTTTTTATGCCATTATTCCCTTGCATCAACCAAAAAATATTTTTACATTTAATAAACCATAAAACTAATCATCATGGCACTAAATGCATATTTAACCCTTAAAGGGCAAAAACAGGGCGCAATTAAAGGCTCAGTAACTCAAAAAGGCAGAGAAGGAAAAATAATGGTAATTGCAGTAAGTCACGAAATTGTTTCGCCACGTGATGCTGCAAGCGGACAGGCGACAGGTAAAAGGCAACACAAACCTTTTGTAATTACCAAAGAACTGGATAAATCGAGCCCAATATTATATAATGTGCTTTGTACCAACGAAAATATTATAGAATTTGAATTGCAGTTCTGGAGACCTAAAGCCACAGCGGCTGGATCAGGCCAGGAAGTTCAAAATTATACGGTAAAATTAACAAATGCTAAAATTGCTGACATCCAGTTTACCATGCTAAATAATAAAAATCCCGAACTTATGAGATACGCCGAGTATGAAGAAGTTGCTTTTACCTACGAAAAAATTGAATGGATATGGGTAGATGGAGGGATCACCGCCACGGATGATTGGGAGGCAGCAAGATCCTGATAATAAATAATAGTATAACCGTTTGAAGTATCTAATGTAATTATAGCTTATCAATATATTTGATAATCATGATGTAACTTTCATTTTCAAATATTTTTCCGATAATCATCCAATATCAATAAAAATTAGATAATTTGGATTTTTAAATTACCCAATTGATGAGCTATAAATACCCTAACCCAGGAATCTTATTCTTATTTATTTTATTAAGCTGCTGGTTTAGCAGCCATGCGCAAACATCTTTTATCGATAAAATACCGGAATGGAAAAAAACATTTCCCAAAGAAGAAGTGGTGGCGACCTTGTTTAAGGAAGTGATTGATTTTACCTTAAACCCCTCAGCGGGCGCCGGTGAGGCAAAAGTAAAAGCAACCGTATCGTCTGAAACAGTGCTGGTGCCTGTAAAAGATTTTCTTAAATATGAAGATGGGCTTTTTTACAATGATGAGATGTCGGTAGATAATATAAAAGTTTTAAATCCTGAGAAAAAGGAAGTTGCCATTCAAAAATTGTGTGGTGATTACAGCAGCGAAAATATTTTTCACAGCGATGCCAAATTATGTGTTGTAAAATTTCCATTGGCCGAAAAAGGTAAACCATTCAACTATACTTTCCAGGAAAATTATCACGATGTAAAATATCTTACTTCATTTTATTTTTTGCAGCGTTTCCCGGTTGTTGAACGTATTGTACAGTTCAACATTCCCTCCTGGCTTGAAGTTGACCTGCGTGGATTCAATTTTGAAGGATATACTATTCAAAAAACTTCAGAAAAAGAAGCTGACATCACAAAGATTGTTTTCCGGATAACCAATACGCAGGCATACAAAAGCGAATCACATTCACCAAACCATGCCATCAGTTACCCCCATATAATTTGTGTTACCAAAGCTTTTACAGAACTGGGCAAAAGAAATGTGTTGTTTGAAAATGTGAAAGACCTGTATGGCTGGTACAGCACGGTTTGTTCCGAAATTGGCAATAACCCCGAAACCATCAAAGCCAAAGTAACAGAGCTTACCACAAACAAAAAAACAGACCTCGAAAAAATTGAAAGTATTTTTTACTGGGTGCAGGATAATATCCGTTATATAGCTTTTGAAAATGGCATCATGGGTTTTAAACCCGATGCTGCACAAAATGTTTTAAAAAAGAAATATGGAGATTGCAAAGGCAAGGCCAACCTGTTAAAAACCATGCTTACCATTGCAGGTTTTGATGCCAGGCTTACCTGGATAGGCACTTCCGACCTGCCCTATGATTATTCGCTGCCATCGCTTGCGGTTGACAATCACATGATATGTACCATCATCTTAAACGGAAAGCGTTTTTTCCTGGATGGCACCGAAGATTTTATTGCCTTAAATGATTATGCCCAACGCATACAGGGTAAAGAGGTTTTAATTGAAGATGGAAAGAACCATATCATTGACCGCATACCGGAATTTACTGCCGATAGAAATAAGGAAACGGTAACCAATAAAGTAAGCATTACCGATAACCAAATAACAGGCAGCACCGTTGCAGAGTATAATGGCGAATCAAAAATAAATGTGCTACGTGCTTTTGCTGCAACTAAAAATGATAAAAAAACCGAAACCCTGGCTGATTTTGCCAGGAATAATAATAACAATATTGAAGTTTCAAATATTACCAATTCTGATTTTAATGAAAGGCAAAAACCCCTGCAGTTAAAATTTGATTTTAAAGCCAATAACCAGGTAACCAAAACAGGCAATGAATTGTATGTGATCCTGGATTG